>JBEBGB010000613.1:0-3309 GCA_040081675.1 Vicinamibacterales bacterium | reverse complement strand
GCGTTCATCTTCATGTCGGACTTGATCCGTCACATGGACGGCAGCGTGTCGATCGACTTCATGGCGCTGTCGAGTTATGCGAAGGGCACGACGACGTCGGGCGAGGTGCGGTTGTTGAAAGACCTCGACACCGCCCTCGACGGCAAAGACGTGCTGATCGTCGAAGACATTGTGGATACGGGCCTCACGCTCACCTACTTGCAGGACGTGCTGCGTGCGCGCAACCCGCGGGTGCTTCGCACAGCGTGTTTGCTGAGCAAGCCGTCGCGTCGCAAGGTGGACGTGAAGGTCGAATACGTCGGCTTCACGATCGAGGATCACTTCGTCGTCGGTTACGGCCTCGACTACGCCGAGCAGTACCGCAACCTGCCGTACATCGGACTTATCGAAACCTAGCGCCACCTTTCCACTCGACCGCTTCACTGAACGGCGTCCCGCACTTTCTGCGCAAGTGCCTTGGCCTGCGACAGCACGTCGACTTCGTTGAGCGTGCTCACTCGCCGGTCGCGCATCAGCACCCTGCCGTTCACAATCGTGTTCCGCACATCGTCGCCGCGCGTCACGTAGACGAGGTGCGATACGGCGTCATACATTGGCGTCTGGCGCGCGGTTGACATCGACACCGTAATCAAATCCGCTCGTTTGCCGGGCTCGATCGAGCCGATCATCTTGTCCATTCCCAGCGCTTTCGCACCGCCGATCGTGGCCATGTCGAGGGCGACCTGGGCGGGCACCGCCGTGGGATTGCCGGACGACAGCTTCGCGAGGAATGACGCCTGACGCATGGCCTCGAACATGTCGAGGTCGTTGTTGCTTGCGGCGCCGTCGGTGCCAAGCGACAGGTTCACGCCTGCGGCGATGTACTTCAACACCGGAGCCGTGCCGCTCGCCAGCTTCATGTTGCTTTCCGGGTTGTGCGACACGCCGACGTTGTGACGTTTCAGAATCGCGATGTCCTCGTCGCTGACCCACACCCCGTGCGCGGCCACGGTTTTCGGACCCCAGAAGCCGATCGACTCCAGGTAACCGGCCGGCGTGTTCTGGTGATCAGTGCGCGCCGTCTTCACTTCGTCCTGCGTTTCGGCCAGGTGAATCAACACCGGCACGTCGTACTTGCGTCCCAGTTCGGCCGCCGCCACGAGCGTCGCGCGGTCGAGGGTGTACATGGCGTGCGGCGCAACCGCCGGCACAATCAACGGGTCGTCCTTGAACGCCTTGATGAAGACCTCTGCTCGAGCGAGCCCCTCGGCTGGCGTCTTCGCGTCGGCAACAGGAAACTGAATGATCGTCTGCCCGAGGACACCGCGCAGGCCCGCTTCTTTTGTCGCCTTCGCGATCTCTTCCTCGAAGTAATACATGTCGGTGTAGGTGGTCGTGCCCGACTGAATCATTTCGAGCGCAGCGAGCCGCGTGCCCGTGCGCACGAACTCGGGCGATACGGTCTTCGCCTCGGCTGGAAAGATGTACTTCTGTAACCAGTCCATCAGCGCGAGGTCGTCGGCCAGACCGCGGAACATGACCATGGGGGCGTGGGTGTGCGTATTGATCAAGCCAGGCAGCACGATCTGGTCACGCGCGTCGATGGTTTGCGTCGCTGAATAGCGTGCGGCAATCTCGGCCGGTGAGCCGACGTCAACGATGTCGGCTCCGCTGATCGCGACGGCACCGGGAGAGATGATCTGGCGCGTGTCGTTTTCGGTGAGAACCGTGCCGCCAATGACGACCAAGGACACGCTGCGGCGGGGGCCTTGCGCGGACAGCGCAACCGTCGCAGCGACCAGCGCGAGGAGGAGCGCGAACTGTGCACGCATGTGGAGAGAAATTGTATAGTGTGGAGCCGTGCCGGTCCACATCGTCGATCACCCGCTTGTGCATGACGCGCTCGTTGAACTGCGCGACAAAGACACGACGCCCGAACACTTTCGTCGAGCGGCGACACGTATCAGCGTGCTGCTTGCCGCGGAAGCGCTCCGCGACGCGCCGCACACGCCCGTCACGGTGCAGACGCCCATCGGGCCGGCGCCCGGCCGTCGATTGAAACCAGACATTGTTGTCGTGCCGGTGCTGCGCGCGGGGCTCGGCATGCTGGACGCGGTGCTCGAACTGGTGCCTGATGCGCGTGTAGGACACATCGGTCTTCAGCGCGACGAGCTCACCGCCGTTGCCTCACGCTACTACTCGAAGCTGCCTACACGACTGAACAACAGCTACGTCCTGATGATCGATCCCATGCTGGCCACCGGCGGCAGCGCGGTCGAAGCGTTGACGCTGCTGCAGGAGGCCGGCGCCGTTCACGTGCGCATCGTGTGCATCGTTGCCGCACCGGAAGGCATTGCCATGGTCGAAGAGCATCATCCGGACGTGATGATTTTCACGCCCGTGATCGACGAGCGGCTCAACGAGCACAAGTACATCGTGCCCGGGCTTGGCGACTTCGGCGATCGACTCTACGGCACGCTCTGAAGACACCCGGTCACGCGTCCAAGATTGGCCATGGGAGAGCACGTCATGCACGCTACTGACGAACGGCCCGCCGAGTCCGATGTGGACGAGCGTTGGAGCACGGCGCTCACCTCGATTGCGCCCAACGCCATCATGGTGCGCGGCTACCATCTCGACGAGCTCATGGGACGGTTGTCGTTTCCCGACGCTGTCTATCTCTTGCTCATGGGCGAGGTGCCAACGCGGACGATCGGTCGGATGCTGGACGCGATTTTTGTCTCGGTGATCGATCACGGCGTCACTCCCCCGTCGACGCTCGCGGCACGCAATGTCGCGGCTAGCGGTGCGCCGCTGAAGGACTCAGTGGCAGCCGGCATCCTTGGCTTCGGTCCGTACCATGGTGGCGACATCGAAACCTGCATGCGCTTTCTCGATCAGGGACTGTCGCTGACGCGCAGCGGCTCGTCGATGGCCGCCGCGGCGCAGCAACTGGTGGACGACTGGGCGCGGACCAACACCACGCCGCCTCCCGGATTTGGGCATCGCTTGCACACCCAGGACCCACGTGCACCGCGCCTCTTTCAGTTGGCGATGGAACTGGAACTCGAAGGCGAGCATGTGCGCATGTTGCGGGCACTCGAGCGGGCGCTCGCCGGGCGCGAGGAGCATTTTGGACGCCTTCTCCCTGCGAACGTCGACGGCGCGATCGCGGCGATCTCCGCCGATCTTGGTTTCAGCTACGAGCTGGGCAACGCGATCTTTCTCATCTCCCGGCTTCCCGGCCTCATCGCGCATGCGCACGAGGAGCGGATGCGTCAGGTGCCCATGCGCCGGATCGATCCGAAGGACCACGTGTACGACGGATCG
>JBEBGB010000612.1:0-3313 GCA_040081675.1 Vicinamibacterales bacterium | reverse complement strand
AGCTTGTATCGCCACGTCCACCGCACGGTTTCCGCGAGCCACGTGTCAGCAGGGCGTCCCTGATCCGCGATGCCCATCTTCGCGGCGATCCGCCGTTCGGGTTCGCTTGGTCCAACATGGCCCTCGGAGGCTGGCCAAACGAGCGAGAGTCTCAGCACCTCCTCATTGCGTCCGCGCAAGAGCGCCAGGGCACGGTGCGATGGGATTTTGCGAAGCGGCTCACTGGCCTTGAAGTAGTCCGAGAACTTGCTCCCGACCTCCTCCTTCCCTGGTATCACCGTTGACACGCACTCGGCACGTTCCCACAGTTCCTGACGCAGCACGCCAACCAACTCTGCGTCCTCTGCGAACCGTTCGACGAGGATCCAGCGCGCACCCTCGAGTGCGGCGGCGACGTCGGCGATTCCTTTCTCGGCGTCGACGAACGCAGCCGCTTCGGCGTCCGGGCTTCGGCGAGGTTCGGCCAGCAGCGTGAGTGCCAGCGGTTCGAGGCCCGCTTCGCGGGCGATCTGCGCGCGAGTCCGTCGTTTCGGCTTGAACGGGAGATACAAGTCTTCGAGTCGAGCCTTCGTGTCGGCGGCGGCGAACGCTGCGGCGAGCTCGGGCGTCAGCTTTCCCTGCTCGGCAACGCTCTTCAGCACTGCCGCGCGGCGATCCTCGAGATCGCGCAGGTAGCCCAGACGCTCTTCGAGTGTCCTGAGCTGCGTATCGTCGAGCCCTCCGGTCGCTTCTTTTCTGTAGCGTGCAATGAACGGGACGGTGGCTTTGTCGTCGAGCAGCGCGACGGTTGTCGCCACCTGCTCGACACGCACGCCGAGTTCACGAGCAATTCGTTCTTCGATGGAGATCATGGATGTACGGCTGTGCTCACGGCTCTCATTATGTCGGACTGCCGCGGCAGTCACGCCGTGCATGAGCAATAGGCCGCAAAATGCAGCGAACAGTCTGGATCAGCTCACCGAGTCGGGTATTATCGAACGTCAGGTTTGAGTGATTCAACGAAGCAGATAGTCGAAATGAGCAAGCCCTTCTCTCGTCGTCACTTCCTCGGCGCCCTTGCATTCGGCGCGGCATCCCTCGGTGCTGCTCGGTCAGCGGTTGCCTCCTCGTCGGTCGGGGCGACGAACCTGACGTCGACTGCCACGCGCGCGCTCAGTTTCTCGCATACACACACCGGAGAAAAGCTGGACGTCGCCTACTTCAGCGGCGGCACCTACCTGCCCGACGCGCTTTCCACGGTGAACCACTTCCTGCGCGATTTCCGGACTGGTGACGTGCACGAGATCGATGCCGAACTGCTCGACCTGCTGCACAACGTGCACGGGATGACCGAGTCGTCGAAGCCGTTCCAGGTGATTTCCGGGTACCGGTCGCCGAAGACGAACGCGACGTTGCGTCAGCATTCGGAGGGGGTGGCGGCCGGGAGTCTGCACATGGTCGGACAGGCCATCGACATCCGCCTCGCCGACATCCCGCTGCCGAAGCTGCGTAGCGCGGCGCTTGCAGTGAAGCGCGGAGGCGTCGGGTTCTACGCCGCCTCGAATTTCGTGCACGTGGATACCGGCCGCGTCAGGACCTGGTAGCGAACGAGCACCCCGCACGTCACTCTGCCTTCTTACTTCGTCGCAGCCGCGTGCAGCCTGATCGCGCGATCAAGGCGCCCGTCGTGCCCGTAGATGTCGTGCGCAAATGCGACGTCGCCTGAATCGAGTTGCACCTCTGCGGTGGTATAGAGCAGCATCACGCGCGGCTGCGCCCGAACGGCAACACGGGCGGACTGCGGCGCGTTCATCGCTGCGGTGATCCGCTCCCGGCTCCACTCGAGCTGCGTTCCGAGCACCCACTCCGCCAGCCCGATCGGGTCCCCGACGCGCACGCACCCATGACTGAAGTCGCGCCGGCTCCGTGCAAACAATCCGGGCGCTGGCGTTGAGTGCATGTAGACGTCGTATTCATTGCGGAACGAGAACTTGATGAGGCCGAGCGCGTTCTGAGGACCTGGTCGCTGCCTGAGACGGACGCGGCCGCTTCTGAGCAGCGCCAGGTTCTCGGCCGTCGCGCTCACGACGGGTGACTCGTCGGCCTGTCCGGCCACCAGTTCCATCCGCTCCCGTTCGAGATAGTCCGGCTGACGCGCAAGCGCGGGCAGGATCTCCTTCCGCACAATCGACGTTGGCACATTCCAATAGGGCCGGAAGATCACCTCTGAAAGCATCCCGCTCACCACCGGCGTCGGCGTGGCAGCCGCCTTCCCGACGATGACGCGCGAGGTGAAGGCAGGAGCGCCGCCTGCGGGAGTCGTGTCCCACGCAGTCACACGGAACATGGGGATGTTCACCACAATGAGCCGATCGCTCGGCAGATCACGCAGCCACCGCTGCTCTTCCATCGCGAGCTCGATCTGACGAACGCGCCACGCCAGAGGGACCGTCAGCTCGGCGATCGTCGTCTTTCCGAGCACGCCGTCAGGCTCGAGCGAGTGCCGTCGCTGGAAGTGCCTCACGGCTTCAACGAGCACACCGTCGTACCTGTCGCTCTCCAATGCTGGCGACGCGGCGTCCAGGTCGCCGAGCAGGATGAGTGCCGCGCGCAGTTCTGGCAGACTCGAGTACTGTTCGCCGGGATGGACCGACTTCTCGAATCTTGGTAGCACGATCTCGGCGTTCCCCAGGGCCAGCTCGCGATAGCGTGCGAGGGCGGACGCGAGGGCCGGGTACTGTTGGCCTCGCGGCGTCAGCGCGTGCGCCGTCTGGACGAGCTCACGCTGGGCAGCGCCGTCGCGCACGAGCGTCGCGAAGTCGTGCTCCTCGAGGGGCATGTCGAGGGTGAAGCCGACGTCACGTGGATTGACGCGACCCATGTGAAGGTCGCGGAAATAGCGCAGGAGGCTTGCGCTGAGTGCCACATCGAAGTCCGCGACCGTGTCGATGGACGCCAACTGCCCACCTGCGGACTCGTGGCGCGCATCTGCTGTGGCACGGAGGTCGGCGGCCGCGTAGTCTGCCGGGTCGAGCCCATCGGCCGGCGCCCACTCGAGAAGACGAAGGGCGTCCTGCGCTGAGCGGCTCAGCGCGCCACCCGAGTCAGTCCATATCGGTGTGAAGCCGGCGGGCGCGTACAGCTCGATCAGCTCCGTGCGTCCTTCGACTGCCTGCCTGATCGCGCTGGCGACGTCCTGTGGGTCAGCGCTCACCTGCGTATTGGGCAACGGCAGCGAGGCCGTGGCGATCATCGCGACGGCAGCGACCACCAGTCGTGCCCGAAGCATCACAGCCCTCCAACGGGCGGACCTGCAAGTCTCCGCCCATCTTGC
>JBEBGB010000611.1:0-3316 GCA_040081675.1 Vicinamibacterales bacterium | reverse complement strand
GGACCGCTCGAGTGAAAGCAAGTAGACACCAATCTGTGGCGCGGCGCAAACGACGGATTGAGCGGCGGCGCGGCCGAGGACGTGGCACGCGCAGCCGCGCCTCGCTTTCACTGGCGCTCTCTGCGGTCCGCTTCGAGAAGTGCGCTGAGGACCGTCTCGGCCGACGCGGTGTAGAAGGCTGCGTCGATCCGGTCTGCGATGTCCGTGGGTTCATGCATGTCGGCATGATCCTCCACGCCGAAGTACAAGAACGGCACCCCCACGTCGTGAAACGAGCTGTGATCGGAGAGGGACGTCCAGTTCGCTATGAGACCTGTCAGATACATCGGCCTGTCGTGACCCAGATGCACTGGGACCGTTGATGTCAGCGCAGCAGCCTCCACGATGGGCCGCAGCGCCGGGTTCGCCTGGACGCCTGAGACAAACAAGCGACCATCGTCGCTACGACCGATCATGTCGACGTTGATGTCGAGCAACAGACGCTCGCGCGGTATCGGCATCAATCGAACAAACGCCTGCGAACCGCGCAGGCCGAGTTCTTCCGCGTCGAAGGCGGCGAAGATAACGGAGTGCGAAGGCGGGTGTGTCTTGACGTAGGCGGCCATGGCGAGAAGCGCGCCAGCGCCAGACGCGTTGTCGTCAGCCCCGTGATAGATCTGTCCACCGAACGTGCCCAGATGATCGAAGTGTGCGGAAACAAGGATGAAGTCGTCCGGTGTCGACGTGCCCTTCACGTAGCCCACGACATTCCTGGCCTCGGTGAACGTCCTGGTGAATGGACGATTCCTCCACCACAAGGCGCGGATACTGCGGTGGACGAAGGAAAAAGGCTGCTCGTACGCGCCGCCGAACCGCTCGAGTCCAAGCTCCGTAAAACGCGTCGCAACGAGCTGCGACGCCAGCGTCCCGCCGGGTGTGTCCGTTGCGCGCCCCCCGAAGCGATCGGACGCAAGAATCCGCAAGTCGAGCAGCATTCGCTCGGCGTCCAGTCTGGCTTCGTGTCTCGCGCCAGGGTCGGCCGGCAACCGCACGTCGAGACGGCGCGACTCCACGAACCTGCCAATTCCCAGGCCTGCCACGACAACGAACACAACCGTGAGACGAAGACGACGCGACCGCTTCACGGCGTTGATCTTACAGGGCTCGGATGGCGCACAGCCATTCGCGCGGCGGCACGTACAATCCGAGTGTGACGAAACCAACACGCATCGGCATCATCGGCATGGGACGCGTCGGCTCGAGCGTCGCGATTTCCGTGCTTCACTCGGGCATCGCTGAGGAACTGCTGCTCCACGACGCGCGGGCGGACGTCGCCGAAGGTGAAGCGATGGACCTCGTGCACGGCATGGCGTTCCTGCCGCGCGCGGCTGTCCGTGCCGTGTCACTCGATGAGATACACGAGACCGATGCCGTTGTCATTGCGGCCGGCAAGAGTGGCACCGCGTCGCAGTCGAGACTGGAGCTGGCGAGAGAGAATGCCGGCATCATCCGCACCATTGCCTCGGGGCTTCGGGGGTACTCGGGGCTGGTTGTGATGGTCACCAATCCGGTCGACGTGCTGACGTTTGAATGCGCCCTGGCGTCCGGCCTTCCGGCGTCGCGCGTCCTTGGCACGGGGACGATGCTCGATACGGCGAGGCTCAGGCATGTGGTCGGTCGCACATTGAACGTCGACGCACACTCGGTGCACGCACAAGTGGTCGGCGAACACGGCGACTCGGAAGTCGCGCTCTGGTCGAGCGCGCAGGTCGCGGGTCTCGCAGTGCGACGATGGCCCACCTGGCAGCCAGCATTCGAAACGCAGCTGGGCGACGAAGTCAGGCTGGCCGCATACGAGATCATCAAGCGGAAAGGGGCGACCAACCACGCCATCGGCACCGTCGCGGCGGCTCTCCTGCGCGTCTACCTGCGAAACGAGAATCGCGTGCTGACTGTGTCTCGTGTGCAGGAAGGGACCTGCGGCCTGAGAGATGTTGCACTGTCTTTGCCTGCTGTCGTTGGAGGTGAGGGAGCCGCGGTCGTCATCGCGCCGGCAATGACGGATGACGAGCAGGGTTCGCTGAACCGGTCGGCTGAGGTCCTTCGAGGCGCCATTGCCGCAGTCACAGGCTAAGCGCCTGGAACGCGGAAGACGATGAAGCGCACGAAACGCACGGCGCCAAACTTTCGGGCCGTCGTCGACGCCTTGTCGGTGGCCGTGCTGGTGTTCCGCCGCCATCAGCTCGTGTACGCGAACGTCGCCGCGCAGCAGCTGCGTGCCAGACTGCGCGCCAAGTACCGCTCGGAGCTGACGGTACTGCTCACCGATCACATCCGCGAGCTGCCTCGCGCGGATGCCGCGCAGACGATGAGTCTTCTGACCGGTCAGCGGGGCGAGCCCTTCTATCTGCACGTCATCCCGCTCGGTTCAGCAGGTACCGACGTCGCCGTCAGCGTCCGCGAGCTTGGCACGTCCATGGGCGCGTTTCGGACCCGGTACCAGCTGTCGCGCCGGGAGGCCGAGGTCGTCGAGCTCGTGCTGCTCGGCCACAGAAACCGCGACATCGCCACCATGCTCGGCGTCGCGCCGGCCACCATCAAGAAGCACCTGACGCACGTCTTCGACAAGGTCGGGGTCGACACCCGAACGCAGCTCGTCGCGCGAATCGCCTGACGCAAACCACTGCCGCCGACGGCGATGCTAAGATGAACCTTCACAGAATTACCACCTAAGTGGTATTGCTGGCTCAGCTTTGCACACCATATAGTCCCAAGCGTTCCAGTCTCGGGGGTCTACGCACCAGATCTCGGGACGAATCGAGAAAGACGGAGGTTTCTGGTTGTTGTGCGCGAGTGCCGTGTCCGATGTCGGGCGCGTCCGGAAAACCAACGAAGACGCGTACGTCGCCGACCTCGGCGTTTCCTTGTTCTGTGTCGCTGACGGCATGGGTGGCCACGACGCGGGCGAGGTGGCCTCGGCCCTGGCCATCGAGTCGATCACCTCGTTCATCCGACGTTCGGCGCGCGACCCCGATTTCTCGTGGCCCTACGGCATCGACCGGCAACTGTCCTACGACGCCAACCGTCTCCGCACCGCCGTCCAACTGGCAAATCGTCGCATCTTCAGAGCCGCGGAACGCAATCAGGACTACAACGGTATGGGCACCACCACGGTCAGCGCGCTCGTCAGCGGTGAGCGGATGTCGGTGGCGCACGTGGGCGACAGCCGCCTGTATCTGCTTCGCAACGGCGCCATCCATCGCCTGACCGACGACGACTCGTGGGCCGCGACGATTCTCGCGCACGACCCCCGGCTGAACGCGACCGACATTGCCCG
>JBEBGB010000004.1:0-43043 GCA_040081675.1 Vicinamibacterales bacterium | reverse complement strand
AGCTGCGGCATCGGTTCGAACGGACGACCCAGGTAGTCCTGATCCAGCCCGGCGACGATGACCCGCTTGCCGCTGTCTGCCAGGGTGTTGCAGGCAGCCGGCAGGTTGGCGTCGAAGAATTGCCCTTCGTCGATGCCGACCACTTCGGTATCTGGCGCGACCTGGTTGATGATCTCGTCGGAACTGCGAACGTTGGTGGACGCGATCCGCATGTCGCTGTGCGAGACGATGTGATCGTGGCTGAACCGGTCGTCAATGAGGGGCTTGAAGACCTGAACTCGCTGGCGGCCAATCTGGGCGCGGCGAATGCGTCGAATCAGCTCTTCGCTCTTGCCGCTGAACATGCTGCCCGTGATGACTTCGATCCAGCCATGCTCCGGTCTCTTGCGCACATCCATAGGGTATTGTGAGATTTTAGATTGAAGATTTCAGATTGAAGATTGGATTCAGATTGAAGCTCAGGTGCCCGTGGCTGTCTCAATCTTCAATCTGAGATCTTCAATCTACAATCTCCCGCGCCGTTAGGCCCTGGACTGATACTCGCCCGTCTCGGTATTGACTCTCACCCGGTCGCCTTCGTTGACAAACGGGGGCACCTGGACGACGAGGCCTGTTTCGAGGGTGGCGGGCTTGACCTGATTGCTGGCGGTGGCGCCCTTGATGCCGGGCACGGTTTCCTTCACGAGCAGGTCGACCGTCGCAGGCAGCTCGATGCCGACCGGCTCCTCGCCGTAGAACTCCACGCGGATCACCGAGTCGGCGACCAGGTAACCGATCGCATCGCCGAGCGCCTCGGTGGACATGTGGATCTGGTCGTAGGTCGACGTATCCATGAAGCAGTACGAGTCGCCGTCCTTGTACAGGTACTGCATTTCCTTCTCGTCGAGCGTGGCGCGCTCGATGTCTTCTTCCGAGCGCCACTTCGTGTCGGCCAGCGCGAGCGTGCGGATGTTTCGCATCTTGCACTGCACAGCGGCGCGGAGATTCCCGGGGGTCAGGTGGTGCAATTCCATGATCCTGAAGAGGTCGTTCCCGATCTTGATGAGCTGCCCCTTTCGGAGCCGTTTTGCCTGTACAGTCTGAGCCATAGTTTGCCCGTATATCCTTGCAATCGTAGCACATATGGCCGAGCCCCAATGAACATGCTACGATGCGGATTGTGCCTTTTTCTCGGTGGGATCCGTTCCGGGACCTGCTGGCCCTGCACGACCATATCGGGCAGCTTGTTGGCAGCGATGCCCCTGGGTGGACGCCGCCCGTCGACCTCTTCGAAACCGCGGACTGCTTCGTCCTCACCATCGAGGTGCCCGGCCTGGCTCGCGAGCACATCGACATTCACGCCGAAGAGAGTCGCATTGTCGTTCGCGGCGAACGCGCGGGTTCCCAGGCGCCGTGCGAGCAGTACCAGCGGGTCGAGCGAGGGCATGGTCGGTTCTCGCGCGCTTTCATGTTGCCCGAACCGATTGACGTCGACAGCGTGGGCGCAGAACTGAACGACGGCCTGCTCACAGTGACCATTCCAAAAGCGGGCGGGCGCGGTGCGCGCCGCATTGACGTCGCCTGAACAGGCGTCTCAGCATTCAGGCCGACGTGCACCGGTAAGGCGTATGAACAAGCGTTCACGGTCGCAGGTACTGATGTCGGCCCGCTGCTCGTTGAACGCAACACCCTGATTCTCTCCGTGGCTCATGCCGATGGTTCGCAGATTTCTCCTCACCTTCGTCCTCGTCGTAGCCGGCTTCGCAGCCGGTATGGTCGTCACCGGTCGGCTTCGCATCGCGACCAGTTCGGAAGCGGATACGACCATCGCCCCAGTTGCGGGCGTGGTTGATCCTCAGCCACGAACGGCCCCTGTCGCGCCGCCGGCCGTTGCCGCGCCGTTCGCTGGCGCGCCCGACTTCACGAAGATCGCCGGTCAGGCCGTGAAAGGCGTCGCGAACATCTCCTCGTTGCAGGTCGCGCGTCGGCCCAACTCGCCATTCGAGAACGATCCGTTCTTCCAATATTTCTTCGGCGATCAAGACATGTCCGGCTCGCGCGACCGGCGGTCGATGAGTCTGGGTTCAGGCGTCATCATCTCCGCGGACGGCTACATCGTCACGAACAACCACGTGGTCGGCGAGAACATGCGCGAGATCACCGTGGCGCTCAGCGACAACCGCGAGGTGAAGGGTCGCGTCATCGGCACGGACGCGGCCACGGACATCGCACTCCTCAAGGTGGACCTGAAAGGTCTGCCGTCGCTGCCGCTGGCTGATTCGAGCAAGCTGCTTGTCGGCGAGTGGGTGCTGGCCATTGGCAGCCCATTTCAACTCAGCCGAACGGTCACCGCCGGCATCATCAGCGCGACGGGGCGCACGAACGTTGGCTTCTCGGAGTACGAAGACTTCATCCAGACCGACGCCGCCATCAACCCTGGCAACTCTGGGGGCGCGTTGGTCAATACGCGCGGCGAACTCGTGGGTATCAACACCGGAATCTTCAGCCAGAGTGGCGGGTACCAAGGTGTCGGCTTCGCTGTACCCAGCAATCTGGTTCAGCACGTCGTGAACGACCTGCGACAGTTTGGCCAGGTTCAGCGCGGCACGATTGGCGGCATCGTCACGATCGACAAACTCTCGCCGCAGATCGCGGAAGAGCTCGGCGCGCCAAATACCTCTGGAGCGCTGGTGAGTCGCATGGCGCGCGCATCGGAGGCCTACGACGCAGGAGTACGGCCCGGCGACATCATCACTGGCTTCAACGGGACACGCGTGGACGATCCGTCGCAACTCTACAGGCTCGTGGCTGACGCCAAGATCGGCTCGATGGCCACAGTGAGAATTCTTCGCAACGGACGGGCGCTCGAGATCAAGGTGCCGATTGTTTCCGATGCCCGGGGACGCCGTTAGCGTGTCAACGGCCTGTCCGTGGCGGACGCGGCGACGGTCGTCGTTCTCCTCTGCGATCATGCTGTTCGTCACGACCCTGGCGATGGCCGCGCCGTCAGCTGCGCAAGAACTCACGATCGAGCTGCGCAGCCGCGGCACCCAGCCCGGGGACGCAGTGGCCGTCACCATCACCACACCGTCGAGTGTGACCGCTCTGACGGTCACTGCATTCGCGGCACGGTGGCCCGCCTTCAAGGTCGACGACACGACGTGGCGAGCGCTCGTTGGCATCGATCTCGAGCGCAAGCCTGGTCCGTACGTGCTGTCGGTGGCCACGAGCGGTGTGCAGGCGCTCACGGCCAGTCGTTCGTTCACTGTCGAGCCCAAGCAGTTTCGACGACGCGTGCTGAAGGTCGCGCCGGACTTCGTCAACCCACCTCCCGCCCAACTCGAACGCATCGAGAAGGATTCCGAGTTCATGCGCTCCGTCTACGCACATTCGGCGAGCGAGCCGGAGTGGCGTGGCGGGTTGACACGTCCCGTTACCGAACCGGCGAACAGCAGCTTTGGCACGCGCAGCGTGTTCAACGGTGAAGCGCGCAGTCCGCACGCAGGAACCGACTTCCTCAGCCCGGCTGGCACGCCCATTCACGCGCCCGCCGCCGGTCATGTGCTCGCGGCTCGCGACCTGTTCTTCACGGGCAACACCGTCGTGATTGACCACGGCCTCGGCGTCTACTCGATGCTCGCCCACCTGTCTCGCATCGATGTTCGAGAGGGACAGACGATCGCACAAGGCGACAGCGTCGGACTCGTCGGCGCCACTGGACGTGTGACTGGCGCGCACCTGCACTGGGGCCTCCGTGTGGGAGCGGCGCGCGTCGATCCGCTGTCCGTGCTCGCGCTCTTCGATACCGCCAAGTAGCACCGCCGCAATCGCTGGCTCGACTCCTGTGTCCCGCGTCGGAGTGGACCTTTCGATCCGGAGTACGATCGAACCGCATGTGCGGCATCGCCGGAGTTGTCCATACCGACGGGCGCGCTGTGGACCCCTCTGCGCTGACCCGCATGGTCGAGGCAGTGGCCCACCGTGGTCCGGACGGCCGCGGAACCTGGAGGGACGGCTCGGTCGGCCTCGCGCACACGCGGCTCGCGATCATCGACCTTCACGGCGGACGGCAGCCGATGGTGAAACCCGACTCGGGACGGGTTCTGGTCTTCAACGGCGAGATCTACAACTACCAGGCACTGCGGCAGACGCTCGAAGCCGATGGCGCGACGTTCATCGAGCAGAGCGACACCGAGGTGGTGCTTCGCGCTTACGAACGGTGGGGCGAGGCGTCAGTTGACCGATTGCATGGGATGTTCGCGTTTGCGATTTGGAATCCGCAGACGCGACAGGTCTTCGCTGCGCGCGATCGCATCGGCATCAAACCCTTCTACTATCGCTGGCTCGATGGCACGCTGACGTTCGCCTCTGAACTCAAAGCGGTCCTCGCAAGCGACCCCACGGCTCCGAGAGCGCTTGACGTCCGCAGCTTCGATCGCTATCTGCGCCTTCAGTACGTGCCGGCGCCGCGAACGATGGTGGAGGGCGTCCGCCAGTTGCCACCTGCTCACACGCTGACGCTGAACGTCGACTCGGCGCAACTCGACGAGCGTCGCTATTGGCAGGCGCACGCCGCCCCCAGCGCTCAGGCTTCCATCGCGCAGTTCCAGGAGAAGATTGGCGAGGCCGTACGAAGCCACATGGTAGCCGACGTGCCAGTGGGAGCACTTCTCTCGGGCGGCGTCGACTCCAGCCTCATCGTGGCGCACATGGTTCGGGCGGCCTCCGCGCCCGTCCACACCTTCGCAGTCGGGTTCGAGGACACCGGGCTCGATGAGCGAACGGCTGCACGGCGGGTGGCGGCGCACCTGGGCACCGTACACCATGAGCAGGTCGTGACCGACAGCGACGCTGCCGACACGCTCCCTCGAATCGTCTCTGCGATGGACGAACCGCTGGCGGACTATGCGGCACTGCCAACCTATCTGATTGCGCGCTTCGCCGCACAACACGTCAAGGTGGTCTTGACGGGCGAAGGCGCCGACGAACTGTTCGCCGGGTATCGCCGGTACCGTCGCGATCGATTGCTTGCTCCGGTCGCCAGGCTTCGGCCGGCTTACCAACCCTCGCACGTGTTTTCCCGACGCGAAACGTCCCGCCTCATCGGACGCGATCCATCTGCGCTCGAACGCGAGTCGGCTGTCGGACGCCGCGCGCCAGGAACGCTGAACCGGCTGCTGCTGCGCGACATCGAAGGATGGCTACCCGACAACCTGCTCGTCAAGGTCGACCGCATGACGATGCTGTGTTCGCTCGAAGCACGTGTCCCGTATCTCGACCATCAGTTCGTCGAGTGGGCACTCGGGATACCAGCACCGCACAAGCTGCCGCTGCTTCGAGGAGGAGACAAGTTGCTGCTCAGACGGGCGGCCGCAACGATGGTGCCCGAAGAGATCGCCAGCCGCAAAAAGCAGGGGTTCAAGCCGCCGATCGACGCCTGGCTCCGTGGGCGAATGCGTGGGCTGGCACACGATACGCTCCTGGCCGTCAACACCCGCCTCCGGGATCGCATCGATGTGCGCAGCGTGCGCCGCCTTCTCGCGGACCACGACCGCGGCCAGGCCAACGGACATCGCATCTGGGCACTCTTGGTCTACCAGCTCTGGAGTCAGGAACACGGCGTTGGTTGAGCCGCCCATTGCGTATGTGCTCGGCACTTTCCCCCAGGCTTCGCAAACCTTCATTGCGCGAGAAGTACGGGGACTGTTGCGGCGCGGCGTGCCACTGATGGTCTTTGCGCTGGGTCGTCGAGGCCAGAGCGAGCTGGAACCTCCGGATCGCGAGTGGTACGACCAGGTTCGGTTCGTGCCTCGTGCGCTCGCGCCGTCGGTGCTCACGGCAAGCCTCCACTTCTTTCGGCGCGATCCGTTGCAATACGTTCGGGCGCTGTGGTCCCTGCTCATACTGAAGCATCGACCGCGCCTGCTCGTCCTGCGGGCGCCCGTGCTGTTTCTCAGAGCTGCCTGGATTGGACGCGCGATCGAACAATCCGGCGGTTGTCGCCACGTGCATGCGCACTTCGCGCTCGCCCAAACCGAGGTGGCGATGGCCGTCTCGAGCCTGCTGGGAACCTCGTTCAGCTTCACAGCCCACGCGAGAGACATCTACCGCAGCCCGAGCGCACTCGAGCAGAAGATTCGGGCGGCCTCCGTGGTGGTCAGCTGTACGGGCTACAACGTCGAGCATCTGCGGCAACTCTGTCCGCCCGTGCCACCTGACCGCATCCAGCTGATTCATCACGGTGTGGAAGTCGGTACCCTGCCAACTCGTGCGCGCCAGACGAGCGGAGCGGTGGCTGCTCCACTCATCCTCGCGGCCGGCCGCGTTGTCGAGAAGAAGGGATTCGACACGCTGGTCGCCGCCTGCAGACTCTTGCGCACACGAGGCATCTCGTACTCCTGCGAAATCTACGGTTCCGGACCGGGTCTCGCGACCGTGCGCCGACACGTTGAGGAGGCAGGACTGGGCGACTCCGTGATGCTTCCGGGGTGGGCATCGACCGAGCGCCTGCTCGAGGCCATGAGCCGCGCGACCGTGTTTGCGATGCCAAGCCGGGTCTCGAAGGGCGGAGACAGGGACGGCATCCCGAACGTGATCCTCGAAGCCATGTCGATGGGCGTCCCTGTGGTCGCGACTCGCGTGTCCGGCATCCCAGAGGCCGTGGAGCATGAGGTGACCGGGCTTCTCGTGTCTCCGGATTCGCCTGAACAGCTCGCCAACGCGCTGGAACGCGTCATTACCAACCCGGAAGAGGCTGGCCGACTCACCTCGGCCGCTTGCGCACGAGCGCACAGTGAGTTCGCACTCGATGTGTCGTCGGCACGACTCGCGTCACTCTTTGGGTACGAAGTCCTGCGATGATAGAGGTACCCGTGTCCACATCATCGAACTGGCCTGCGGTGCCCGCGGCGACATTCTCGCCGTCGTATGGGACCATCGCCTTGAATCTGGGCGCGGCGGTGTCGTTCTTCGCGCTGGGGGTCGTGGCGGTTGCGTTCGACTGGGTCGCCTTGAAGGGCGTTCTGGTGGTGGGTTTCCTGTCGGTTGCGCTCGCGTACCTCGTGCTGCCGCTCGTGCGCATCATCCGCCGCGTGTGCGCCGCTCAGTTCGGTGGCTGGCGTCCCTCGCGCATTCTGGCGGTGCTCATGATCTACGCCTCGGTCGCGATCATCGTCGCGCCAATCTGGGCCATCTGGGGCCAGAAGATCGTGTCGCAGGTTCCGGATGTCGCGCGCGAAGTGCCCAGGCAGGTTTCGCGATTCATCTCGCAGGTGAGAGCCAGCGAACGGTGGCACGAGCGCTTCGCCTTCGAACGGGAGACACGCGTCATCGTGCGCGCAACGACGCTTCGTGTCTCTGAACGCCTTCAGGCGGAGGTGGAAGAAGTGGGCGCCGAGATGGTGCGGGCACGGCTCGTGGTGCCGTGGCTTGCCGGCGTTCCGTTGATCAGCTTGTTGCTGGTGGCGCAGTGGCCAAGTTTCCATCACTCAGCCGCCAGCGCCTTTCCGACGCCGCACTTGAAATGGCGAACCGATCAGCTCTTTCGCAACGTGAACACGGTGCTCGCGGCGTATACCCGCGCCCAGGCGATCTCGGCCTTGATTGTCGGCGTCACGTGCGGTGTCGGGTTCGCGCTCATGGAACTCCCGAACGCCGCGATGCTGGGCATCGTCGCGGGTCTGCTCGAAACCATCCCGATTGCGGGCCCGCTCGCCGTTGCGATTTCGGCAACGTCAGTCGCATCGTCCACGCAGGTGCTATTGGTCCTTGCCTTCCTCGGCTCGCTGCGTGTGGTGCAGGACTACCTCATCTATCCGCGCTTGATTCGACAAGCGCTGCATCTGCACCCAATCGCTGTGGTCATGGCGATCTGGCTCGGCGCCACGCTGGGCGGCGTCATGGGCGTGTGTCTGGCCGTGCCGTTGGTTGGCATCCTCCAGGTCACCTATCGTCACGTTCGTGAGTATCGGGCGATTGAGCGGCTCGTGCGGGAGCAAGGCGTCGCGCCTTCGAGCGGCGTGCCGACGAGTGCAGACTAAGAGTGCGTTTCAAAATTAGAGCACTACCACGGAGGTCACGGAGACGAACAGAGGACACGGCCCATTTTGCTCGTATTCTCCGTCTTCTCGGTTCCGCTCTGTGTCCTCTGTGGTAGAGCTTTTGGTTGTTTTGCAACCAGCTTTAAGTACTAGGCACCAAGGACTGAGACCTGGCTCAGATCCTACGGTTTGCGCTTCTTGCTGGAGTCGGCTGCGACGTCGGAAGGCGGCCGACGCTCTGGGCCACCGAGCATTCGGATGCCGCGTGTCGACTGCCCTGGCATCTGCTGCGACACCGGTAGCACCGGCGCCACGCCTCGATCGCCCACCAAACCATGCCCCGACGCATAGAACGCCAGCTCGAAACGATCCGAAAGCTCCAGCTTTCCCAAGATGGATGTCAGGTGATTTCGAACCGTCGCCGGGCTGATGGCCAGACGCAGTGCGATCGCGTCGTTCTTCAGGCCACTTCCGATGAACGCGATTACTTCCAGCTCTCGCTTGGTCAGCGACCTGATCTTCTCGGCGTCGGGGTCCGCGCTTCCGACTCGTTGGAAGCCTCGGAGCAGATTCGCTGTCGTCTGGCGCTCGAGCCAGACTTCGCCAGCGTGCACGCGCTCGATGGCTCGTCGCAGCGTTTCACCGGAATGGTGCTTCTGCACAACACCCATCGAACCGAGCGCAACCGCGAGGCTGTGTGTGGCGGGTTCCGTTGCCGACGTGAACACCAGGACCTTCCCGCGGCTCAACTCCGCGATCCGGACGATGCTCTGGAGGTTCGGATCGTCACTGTCTGGATCCAGAATGACGACATTGGGCTGTTGAGAAGCGACGAGTTCAGCGGCGTCCGCGGTGCGCAACGCCTCGCCGACAACAACGAAAGATTCCTGATAACCGAGCAGATGTCTGAGACCCGCCCGCACCACCGGCTGCGCAGCCACGATGGCAACCTGGATCCGGCTATCCCTTGGTGTCAGCTCACGAACGTTGGAGTCCACTTCCATGCCTCTATCAGTGCCACTTCGCGCCGCGCTCTGCAGTCGCGCGCCATGGTGACTACGTCTGCGCTGATCATCGCATCGAGTGTTCGTCAACCTTACACCCACTACTAAAGATAGAGGCGTTAACGTGCAGTAACGCGCAGAATTGTGATCTTTGAGCAATAGAGATCTAGCCCGACCGTCATCCGTCTGATGAGGTCCGGTCGAACATCACCGGCTCCTCCCGACAGATCCGGTACGATCCGGCGTCTCACTCTGGCCGGGCCGCTCGCTGCGGTCTCCGTGGCCAGAGTCGCTCGACAGGGTCCGTCAGCACACATTCCCGACGACTTGATTCCATGAGTTACCCGGCCCTGCCTGTCCGCCTCGCGACCTCGGCGCTTCGGCTCTCAACAGCCAGGCAGATGGCGCTTCGGGTCAGCGCCGCGCGACAAGTTGGTCTGGTGCTGGTTTATCACCGCGTTGGCCCTGACGGCCCGATGCCACACGAGGTCGTGCCCACACTGTCGTCAGCGCTGTTCCGTCAGCACCTCGAGGCCCTGGCTCACCTCGGCGATGTTGTTCCGGTCTCGCAGCTGCTCGAACCACCACGACCTTCGCAGCGTCCCCGGTTTTGCGTGACGTTCGATGACGACCACGCCGGACACGTGCAACACGCGCTACCGATACTGCAGGCGGTTGGCATCCACGCGACGTTTTTCCTGTCAGGTCGCAATCTGCATGCGCTGCCGCCCTACTGGTGGACTTTTCTCGAAACGAGCATCGGCTCCAAGGGGCTGGAATACACGGCGCGAGCTCTTGGCCTCAACGCACAGTCGCCGGCAGACCTGGCGAGTGCGCTCGAGGGTTCACCGTTGGCTGAACGGCTGCAGGAACTGCTGCCAGGGTCAAGTGAGCCACCGATGCTCCGAGCCGACTTGCGAAAGCTGGTGGATGCCGGCATGACGGTCGGGTTCCACACCCTTCATCACGTGAGAGTCAGTGACCTGTCGGGCACAGACCTTGACCAGGCAATGACTGTCGGTCGACTCGAACTGGCGGACGCGGCGGGCAGTGCCGTGGACTTGATGGCCTACCCGTACGGTCGCGCGAATCAGCAGGCCGCTGATGCCGCCGAACGCGCGGGATTCCGAGCGGCACTCGCGTCGGGCGGACACCCGGTCAGTCACCGCAGCGATCCATTCCTGCTGGGACGCTGGGATCCCGGGCCTCTGCCCGCTGACGAGTTCGCGGCGGCTGTCACGCTTCGTCTTCTTCGCTCACAGACACCGCCACGCCCCGCGCTCGCTGGGCGGTGGCCTCGTTCATGACGCGTTCCGACGTTGTCCCATAGATGGCCATCAACTGCTCGTAGTTACGAGCCGGGGTGTATCGCGCCTCGTATTCCTCGCGTGCCTGTCGGCCGAGTGCGCGAAGAGCCGCCTCGTCGCCAAGCATCTGGTCCAACACGTTCGCGAGGTCGCGCGGGTCGGAATGCCGATAGTGCCGACCGGCGTATCCGTCTTTGACGAGCTCGATCATCGACTCGAAACTCGTCGTGAGTACGGGCAAACCTGTGGCGAACGCCTCGACAATCGTCATCGGGAAACCTTCGCGTTGGACGGACGGGAACACGAGCAGTGCGGCGTCCTGCATGTGCCGAATCACCTCTCCCCGAGGTTGCCAGCCAAGCCACTCAACAGTGTCCGTTCCACCGTTCATCAGTGACCGGCAGGGTCCGTCGCCGAGAATCGTCAATTTCCAGCCAGGACGTCGCGCAACGACGAGTTGCCATGCGCTCAGTAGATCCTCGACACCCTTCTCGCGCGTCAACCGGCCAACAAACAGCACTCTGCCACTCGCGTGGCGGCCCATCCCGGGGTCCTCCGAGAAGTTCGGCTTCACCACGATCTTCTCGGCAGGCAGCCCGCCCTCGATGAACTTGCGGCGCGCGAACTGACTGAGCGCGATGTACACGTCCACCATGCGCGCATAGGTGCCGATCGCTCGATGCACGGTCAGCATGCCGGCGACCGCGGCCGTCGCGGCGCGGCTGTCCCTGTAACAGCCGTGCACAACCGCTGGCCACGGCACGGGCTGACCGAGACACTGCTCGCACAGGCCTCCGTTGCGAAAGAAATTGGCGGTAGGACAGAGCAGCCGGTAGTTGTGCAGTGTTTGCACGACTCGAATGTTTCGGCGTCGCGCAGCGTAGTATCCCGCCGGCGATATCAAGGGGAACGTGTTGTGGAAATGCGCGACACGAATGCCCTCTCCATCGAGCGCCTTGCCGAGACTGGCGCTCGTCGCGCTGTTCCACAGCGTCGCTTTCAGGAGGCTGGTCTTGCTCATGCCTTCGATGTCGGCGTTGTGCACCACGTACTGCTCCACCAGGTGACCACGCTCGCGCAGCATCGTCGACTCGGCGAGAAGGACGGAGTCCTCACCACCTGGTTGCTGATAGAAGTTGTGGACGAACAGGACGCCGGGATCAGCCACGGCTGGCCCAGAACGGCAATCGCAGTAATGCGACGGAACGAGTCGTGTCCTCGAAACGACGAGTCGTGCGTCTAGCGGAGGACATAGGACGAGAAGAGGCGGGCCTTCACGTTGAAGTGGATGCTGCGCAGCAGATCCAAGGTGTACACGGCAAGCCTCGTCCGCCACTGGTGAGAGAACTCTTCGAGGGTCAACACAGGCTCGGCGTCGTCCTGGCAACTCGATCGATAGAGCGCATAGCGATGGGCGCAGCCGTCCTGCGCCCAGTGCCGTATCGATGCGGCTCCCACCTCGTGGCGATAGTCGAGCAATACCGTGGGCAGCGTGTGAAACGCATACCGCCTGGAGAACCTCCGAAACAGCTCGAAGTCCTCGGCGAACGACAGGTCGTCGCAGTATCCACCGAGTCGTTCGAAGCATTCGACACGAACCATGGATGCTCCGTGAGCGACGCCCATCTTGCCTCGATCAAACCGACGGCGTATCGACGCCTGATCGACCGGAAACTGCATCAGGGCCGTCGACGTCGAGGAGAACGCGCGAATGTAGCCAGACACGACGGCCACCTCGGGGTGCGTGTCCAGGAACGACACCTGTTGCTCGAAGCGCGTGGACGCAAACACGTCGTCGCTGTCGCAGATAGCGATGTAGTGTCCCTTTGCCTGCGCGAGCGCACTGTTGCGAGCCGCCGACCGGCCACGGTTGACCGGAAGTCTGTGCAGCCTGATCCGAGGGTCCGTGTAGCGAGAGAGGACCGACGCCGTTTCGTCGGTCGACCCATCGTCGACGATGAGCAGTTCCCAATCCGAGAAGGTCTGGTTCAGGATGCTGTCGATGGCCGACGGCAGATACGCCGCGGTGTTGTAGGACGGCATCACCGCCGACACCGTAACCGCGTTGTCTCGCGAGGTCGCCACGTCTGGTGTCATTTATGCCAGCACGTCGCCAGTTGCGGCGGACTTCGGCACGGAGACTGCGGAAGGACCTCGCGAGAGGAGCCACAGCATCACGGCCGCCTGGACAGCACTGGCGCTCACCATGCCGATGACGGCGCCGGCGACCCCCGCCGTCGCCACCGCCGCCACGCCAAACGTGCCGGCGACAACAACCGCGGCGATCGTCGCCCAGAACACGCCTTCGGGTTCTTCTCGTGCCCGAAGCGCGTTGCCCAAGATGTTCACCAGGCTCGACAACGGAGGAATGGCGCCAATCATCATCAGGACTGAGTGATCGAAGTGGAAGGTTCCTCCATACAGAAGCCCAACCAGCCGCTCTCCAAAGAACAGCAGCATGAGCCAATAGCACGCCGCTTCAATCGAGAAGCCTGCGGCGGTCGCCGCGACCATGCGCGAGAAGCGACCAGGCACGCGACGGCTGCGCACGAACTGCGGCAACAGCAACGTGACGAGCGCGCCGTCACTGTGCAGGATCGGCAGGATCAGGTTCTGAAGCGCCTTGAGCGAGCCCGACGCCGCGAGCCCGTACCACTTCGGCAGCACAAGGTAGTAGATGAACGAGTAGAACCACGTCAGCACGCCGGTGGCACCGCTCCACCGCGCGTAACTCCAATGGTCGGACCACACCGCCGACCGCGCCTCTGTTGACAGCGGCGTAGAGGTCAGGCGACCGAGCGGAGACAACAGACACGCGGTGGTCGCAATAGCGGCCACGCCGAGAAGCAGTTGCGCAGACAGCACATTCAATTGGTTCAGACGCGACAGCACGAGAAGGCCGAGGAGGACGACCACCAGGTTGATCGATCCGCCAAAGGCTGCCAGGTGCGGCTTCGATGCTGCAAGGCAACCGCGACGCGCCAACCAACTCAGAAGAATGAACGGCGAGGTCACGGCTAATCCGGCGAGCGCTTCTCCGACCAGTCTGTCCACGAACACCGCAATGGCAATCGCCGTCGCGGCGAGACCGGCGCCAGCAGCCAGCGTCAACTTCCAGTGGTAGCGTCGCAACACATCGAAGTAATGCGAAAAGCTCGACTGATGTTTGTCGGCACCGAAAATCAGCATCGGCTCGATGAGAAGCGCCGCGTGCGCAATCTGGACGAACAGCAGCACTGAGTAGGCCGTGACGAACGCCCCGTACTCGGCGCCGGACAACCATCTGGCCAGCAGCACGTTGACCAGAAGATTCGAGCCGGCAAACAGTGCCTGGTCGACGATCGCCCACCCGCCCTGGGAACCGAGTCGCACGAGACGTCGCCATCTCACAACCCGGTCGCCTTCTCGAGACCGAACCGCACACACTCTTTTCTTCTGCGCATCGCGATGCCTTGCGCCTGGACGGCGTTACGCCGACGCACCAGGTAGACGGGACGCCGACACTCGCGGCCAATCGCGAAGGATGCGCCACACGAACGCTGGGTTGTTGACCAGGTACCGAGGTCCAAGCCTGCGGGGCTCGCTCAGCATCCGGAACATCCACTCGAAGCCGCTTCGCTGTATCCAGTGCGGCGCCTGACGCTTGAGTCCAGCATGAAAGTCGAAGGCGGCTCCGACACCGATAAGCACGGGAGCCTGCAGCCGACCAGCGTGCGCGAACATCCATCGCTCTTGCTTCGGTGTGCTCAACCCGACCCACACAATGTCGGGGCTCGCGTCGTTGAGGCGCGAAACGACGTTCTGATCTTCGTCAGCAGTCAGCGGCCTGAAGGGCGGCGTGTATGTGCCTGCGACTCTCAACCCCGGATAGCGGGCGGACAAGCGCTCGGCGAGGCGGTCGGCGACGCCGTCGCCACCTCCGTAGAAGAAGTGCGAGTGCCCACGCGCGATTGAGCGCTCGCACGCGGCCAGCATCAAGTCTGGCCCGTAGACGCGGTCGACATTGCGGTACCCGCGCAGTCGGCTCAGCCACACCAGGGGCATGCCGTCTGGCGTCACGAGACCGGCGGCGTTGTGAATATGCCGCAACTGCTCGTCTCGCTGACTCTCCATGACGCCGTGCACGCCGGTAACGCAGACGTAGTGTTGCTCGCGGCGCGCGATCCACGCGTCGATGGTGTCGAGCGCCTGGCCGATGTTTATGGCGCTGACACCGACGCCGAGCACATCGACTCGCGGTACTACGTCGACAGACGCGGCGTCGGCAAGCGCGGTGTTGCTAGACGGTACCCGCATATGCGACCTTGGCGGGTTCGGTTCCCTTCGCCTCCCTGACACGCGCTTCAATCCACCGATAGGTGCGCGCGATGCCGTCTTCGAGCGAGATGGCGGGCTCCCAACCCAGAACTTCGCGCAGGCGTGTGTTGTCTGAATTGCGGCCGCGAACACCCTGGGGACCCGGAATGTGCTTCTTCTCGACGCGAATGCCGGCCGCTGCCGCCACCATGTCCGCCAACCCGTTGATGCTGATCAAACGGTCCTGTCCGAGGTTCAGCGGCAAGTGGTAGTCGGAGTGCATCAGCTTGTAGATGCCGTCTACGCAGTCGTCGATGTAGCAGAACGAACGCGTCTGCTCGCCGTCGCCCCAGATCTCCACTTCATGCACGCCCGAGAGTTTGGCCAGCGCCACTTTGCGGCACATCGCTGCTGGCGCCTTTTCCCTGCCGCCGTCCCATGTGCCGAGGGGTCCGAAGATGTTGTGAAAACGAACGACGCGAGTGTCGATGCCTCGCTCCTCGCGGTAATGGAGGCACATGCGCTCCGAGATCAGCTTTTCCCATCCATACGCATCCTGCGGTTCAGCGGGATAGGCGTCCTCTTCCTTGAGGGGCGTCACGTTCGCGTCTGTCTGCTTGCCCTCGGGATACACGCACGCCGAAGAGGTGTAGAGGTACTTGCTCGCGCCGTTCTTCGCCGCCGCTTCGAGCGTGTGGGTGTTGATGAGCACGTTGTTGTGCAGAATTGCGGCGTGGTTCTTCGAGATGAAACCCATCCCGCCCATGTCCGCCGCCAGCGCGTACACCTCGTCGACAGCGCGGGTGGCTTCGAGACAGTCGGGCCAGCGACGCAGGTCGAGCACCTGGAATTCGTCGGCGTCGGTCGGGGCATATTCAGGCGCCTTGAGATCGACGCCACGCACCCAGTGGCCCTGGGCTTTCAGAAAAGACACCAGATGGTGGCCGATGAACCCACCAGCACCAGTGACGAGAACTCTCGAAGCGCGTGTTGCTGTCATCTGTCATCTCCCAGTCGAATGCGTCCGCCACGTTCCGTCCACCACTCTCACGTTGCCCCAGTGCCCCGAAGCACTGCGGGGATCGTCCATGCCAGAATCCGAAGATCTCCGCCGAGCGACCATCCATCGATGTACTTGAGGTCCAGCCGGACCCACTCCCCGAATCCGAGCTGGCTGCGTCCGCTGATTTGCCAGAGACACGTCAGTCCCGGCTTGACGCTGAAGCGGCGCATATCCGTCGAGCGCCTGAAACGGCGCACGTCCCGAAGTGGCAGCGGCCGCGGGCCAACCAACGACATGTCGCCCTTCAGCACGTTGAACAACTGTGGCAACTCGTCCATCGACGTCTTTCGCAGAATGCGCCCGACCCATGTCACCCGCGGGTCGTCGGAGATCTTGAACACGGGGCCGTGGGCTTCGTTGAGCGCCTCGAGCGTCGGTTGCAAGGCATCGGCGTTGGCCACCATTGTGCGGAACTTCAGCATCCGAAACAGGCGCTTGTTGAGCCCGTACCGTTGTTGCGCGAACACGATAGGCCCCTCACTGGTCAGCTTGATCGCCAGGGCGGCAAGCGCCATGACAGGTGAGAACGCCACCAGTGCGAGCATGGCTCCCACGATATCGAATGCCCGCTTGAACGCAAGGCGGTAGTCGTCCGGGGCGACGTTCATCGAAACCACCGAGTGCGATCCGTGCTCCGCTTTCGGCCAGGCGACCCACGTTCTGAACATGTCGGTCCGATACTTGGCGCGGACGCCAACTCGCTCGCAGACGCTGATGACGTGCTGAAACTCCTTGTACCGCGACTTGATCGGCAGTGCGATGAACACCTCGTCGATCGCTTGCCTCATGAGGATACCCTCGAGATCTTCGATGGCGCCGATGCTGTGGCCGTGAATCTCTTTCGCGGCGCCGACACCCCGATGTGTGTCGACAAATCCGACCAGCTCGTAGGCCGCCGAGTGGTCCGCCGTGAACTCAGCCCACATGGGCATGGCACGCGGGCCGGTGCCGGCGATCACGACACGGCGTGGCGCACCCTCCCGACTCCGGCGCGCAATGAACCGTCGTCCGCCCCGAATCATGACTTCGGCGGCAAGCAGACCCGCCCAGACAAACCCGAGGTCGCCAAACCGGATGCCGCCGCCGACCGACGTCAAGGGAAAGGCGAGGGCGAGTCCCGTGCAAAGAAGACAGGCCAGGAACATCCGTGCGATTTCCTGGCGCCGCTTGCGAACGATGCGCGCCTCGTAGACGCGACACGCATTCAAGACGGCCGCGCAGGCCGCGATGAATCCAACGCACAGCAGCACGTTCTTGACGGTCACGCGAATGCCCAGGAAGCTGTCGATTCCGCCGGGCATCGCACCGAGGTTCACAGTGACGACGACGAGCACGAGCACCAGCGTTGGCAGCACGGACTCGACGGCAAGCAGCAGTGAGGCACCGGCCACGGTTCGGCCAGGAACCGCGCGGCGGTCACGCTGATTCGACGGGGCGACGGCGCGGGCGGAAGCGCTCGGCAAAATGGGCGATGCGAGCGCCACTCGGGGTAGCGGTTGAGGAGTCATCGGTGTCGCCGTCTCACCTATCGACGGCGCCAGGGGCCGGTTCCGGATGGGCCTCGACTTCTGAGCACGACACCCAGGACCCGCGCCTGTGCCGCCTGCAGCACGTCGACGCTGCGACGCGCGGCGTCACGGCGAGTTCGTTCGTGGTCGACCACCAGCACGACTCCGTCGACCAAGAGCGCCAACTGGATCGCATCGGGCTGTGAGCCGAGGGAACACGCACCGAACAGCACGAAATCGAAAGTCGACAGCAGGTCGGCAACAGCGCGCGAGAGGCCGTCCTGCACAGGGGCTTGTCGAGGACGTCGAAGGCCCGCAGGCACCAGCCACAACTTGGACGCCACAGGTACGGCGACCGACGTGGCCGCGCGGGTGCCGCTCAGCACGTCAGAGAAGCCGATGGAATTGCCGACGCGGAAGTGGCGATGCAGAAACGGAGCCCGCACGTTGGCGTCGACGAGACACACCGTTCGACCGGTGTGTGCCGCGAGGGTCTCTGCCGTCAGTGCGCTGGTTGTCTCGGAGTGCTGACTGGACTCTGGCGCGGCAAACATGACCGAACGGAGTCCGTCGGTCGACGAGCCAAGAGGCAAGAACAGCGACTGAACCAGCTTCAAGACTTCATGCTGTGCATCGCGATTGTCGACACACTTCACTGGCGGAGCGATCGCAGTCGTCGGGTCGTACGCCGAATCCGCAAGTCGTCGGATCTCCGTCACGCTGGCGTCTGCAGACAGAGCCCGGCGGGCGACCAGACCCGCGTTTCTCGTCAGCACAGAAGTGGGTCGACGTACCGCCAGCTCGGTTGACGGAGCCTCTCCCTGTCCGCGCCCCTGGCTCGACAAGCCCACCAGTGAGGTACCCGGCTCGGGTCTCATATCCTCAACCTGGCCTCGGCCGGGAGTGTGGCCAGCACAGGCACGCCAAGGAACGCCTGCACTTCTTCGCCGCCACGGAAGTAGGGATTTGCGTAATGACACCCGAATGCTGCCGCAACGGCGCCAAAACCCGACAACACGAAACCGAGGAACGCCGTGGCCAAACGACGCGAGTTCGACGGCAACGTTGGAACAACGGGCTCTTCAGCGATCACGACGTCGGCCACGCGTGTGCGGTCCAAGGCGTCGGAGATACGTGCCTCTTCCTGCTTGCGTTGATAGAGTTCGAAGTTGTCGCGTGCGGTCTTGACGGCTCGCAACAGCCCGTCCTGCTGCGCCCGTACTTCGTCCAGGCGCACGGCTTTCGCACGGTACTGGTCAACAGACGCGTGGAGCGCGTCGAGCCGTGCGATCAGGCCGGCACGCTCGGTTCTGGCACGCGCCACCTCGTCGCGAAGCCACTGATGCGTGGGATTCTGATCGCTGGTGAGAGAGCTGACGGGCGTGCGCTCGGTCTCGGCCAAAGCCGTGCGCGCCTGCGTGAGCTGGTCGGATAGCTGCAACAGCGGCGGATACTGCGAGTCGTAGAACCGCAACATATCCAACTGCTTGCGCTCCATGTCGAAGATCTTCGACTTCAAGTCGCGGACACGCTCGACGTCGGTCGCCGTGTGCATCTGGGTCGTCTGACGAGTCGGTGTGTCATTGAGCTGCCGCGTGAGGGTCGATATACGCTGTTCGACCTCGGCCACCTGCGTGCGCGTACGCAACAGCGAGGCTTCGAATTCGGCCAGGGCCGTCAACGTGCTGTCTCTCTCGGACACCGGCGCGACGACTTGCTGGGAACGGCCGAACCTAGCGAGCTGCGCTTCGGCCTCACCGAGCTTGTCGCTGAAGGTGCGCGTCTGGTCGTGGAAGAACTCGTACGCGCCGAGAGGACGCTGGAGGGCCAGGTGTTTCTCGACGTAGAACCGCGCGAGGTTCGACAACACACTGGCGGCCTGCTCCGGGTCGGTCGAGCGGTACCGCAGCTGAATGAGCGTCGACTTTCGGATCGCCTCGACCTGTAGACCCTGCTGCAGCGCGTTGACGGCACGCGACAGCACAACGCCAGGCACGGACGGGAGGCGCTGCGGTGTCGCACTCGAGGCCTCGACGAGGCTCGCATCTCCCGATGCTTTGACCAGTCCGACCTCCAGCGCGACACGTTGGATCAAATCGCGGCTCTTCAAGAGCTCGACTTCTGAATTCAGTTCGTCTTCGGTGACCTCGACGCGGTCGCGACCCTGCTCTGCCGGAGACGCGGTCATCACCGGGTCCATGCGCTCGCGTTTGACCAGGACCTTCATGCTGGCTTCGTATTCGGGCTTCATGAACGCAACGACGCCCAGCACTGCGCCGAAGAGGCAGAGGAACGTGAGGAACGCCACGTTGCGGTAGCGAACAATCGGTTGCGTCAGGTCGCGCAACGTCACGAAGTCCGGCGCCGGCGATGGCTGATCGGGTGTGGGCATCAGGGCTCGTGCTACGCGAACGTTGGGACGCTCACGGAAGTTGCCGGAGCGGGTCCAGATACAAACCCAGAGCCGGCTTGGCGATGAAGGCCCCTATCTGCGACAACACGGTTGCCGGAACAAACACCGTGTCGCCAGGCCTGAGCAGCGCATCCTCGCTGAGATCGCGCGAGCGCAGCATCTTCTTCGCGTTGATGGTCTTCACCTCGAGTAACTCGTCAGTGAAGCGCCTGAACAAAATGATCTGCGAAGACTTGGCGGACTTCGTGGTCCCGCCCGCGATGGCCAGCGCTTGCGTCAGTGTGGTCGCACCGCGCAGCTCGAACTTGCCTGGATGCGCCACTTCACCCGCAGCGATGAAATAGGGCTTCTCGAACTCCTTCAACACCACGCTCACGACCGGCTCGCGGAGCACGCCAGCGTACGCCTCCACCACCGCTCGCTGGAACTGCGGAACGGTGAGGCCCTGCGCGAACAGGTCACGTATCCCCTTGAGCGAGACGTAGCCGTCTGGCTGCACGCTGATGATTTGATCGAACTCGGGCACGTAGAGAAACGTGAGTTGAATCACGTCGCTCGGCGTGATGCGGTAGCGGCCGGTCGTCCACTGGGGCCAGTCGTTCGTCGCGTCGACCGCAGAAGGCGCCGGGGCTGACGCTGGCGCCGTTGACGGTGCGCTGATGCCCTGCGCAAACACCGCCGTGGGACCAGCCAGCATGACTCCGAGCGTCGCAGCCCGCAGGAATACACAGGCGGCACGGAGCGTATGGGCGGTTCTGCGGGGCCTCATCCTGAAATCCTCCGGCGCAAACGCCGGGTGGTGGCTCGGCTCGAGCTTCAGCGCCGACGGGACCGTTCAACGTTAGAGCAGGCGCCATGCACGATGCATGAGAGCCTGATCCTAATTGGAGGGGGATCCTGGTCCTGATCTCAAAAGATGCCGGGCTGGTAGTGCGGCGCTGCAGTGGCGCGCGGGGATGCTGCGTTCACTTGTCGAAACAGCTCGAACATGAGAAAGCCCGCGAGCACGATGCTGAGTAGCAGTACGGCAAGAGTGATTGACGAGCGACGTTCGAGCGCGAGCGTGCGAGCCTTCGCGCGCGCGAGTTCTTCATTCGCGACGACCACGGCGAGTTCGACTGAATCGACACGGCTGGCGAGTATCTGAACGACTTCGTCTGGATCAGCGTCGGCGGATTCCGCATCTCGACTCGGCACGGCGTGGATGCGTTCCCGCGCCTCAGGCGACCAGGACTCCAGTGATACGGTCGGCGGAACCGGTGCCGTCCTGGCCTCGCGCACCTGCAGCCACTCTGGCCGCTCAGACGATTGCGCGGCCAACACGGTCAGAGCGGTACGAACGGGCTCGGCCATCTGCGCTGGCTGAATTCTCGCCAGTCCCGATCCTGCAGGTTCCTCGTCTGTCGATCGACCCTCGCTCTCCTGTTCTGGCCATTGCTCCATCATTACTTCCAACCGAGCCATGGCACCCGCGCGTCGCGCATCACTTGCTCTCAGCCGCTCGAGGATCTCCTCGATCCCTTCCTGCAGTGGATCTCTCGGGCGCAGCACCTTCGGCGGCGTCAAGGGCAGGATCCGATCCCAGTCCGACAGGATATCGCCCGACGAGTCCATGGGTCCCGGGACGGGAACGGGCGGCGGAATGGGGTTGGACGACTGTTCGGTCACGACACTCTTCAGAAGCGCGGATGATACACAACGAATGGAACATGCTCAAACCAAGCTGTGCGAATTCATTTCGAAACGCGCATCGACGCGCACCGATCGCTGCGGTTTTCGGCGAGGTCACCTGCGGTTCTGAAGGTCGAAATACAATCCCGTCATATGCGCCGCGCTCGCGTCTGGTTGATTGGGCTGTCGTTGGCTTGTGGTATCCCGTTGGTTGCGCGCGCGCGTTCGAGCGCGGACGGACCATTCGCGGCGGTGCACGGCGGGACTGCTGCGGCACAGTCCGTCGAGGTTGGAGCCGGGCAAGATCTCCAGAGTCAGCTCGACTCGAATCCGCCCGGTGCCACGGTCGCGTTACGGGCGGGCACCTATCGACTCACAGCGCCGCTCACGTTCAAGAACGGTCAGAGGCTCATCGGCGGCGACCGCGTTGTCCTTTCGGGGGCGCGGCTTCTTGGCAACTTCCGGCGCGAGGGCCGCGTCTGGGTTGTGGACGGACAATCGCAAGAGGGTGCCGTCGTCGAGAGCGCCGCGGTTGTCTGCACGAGCGACGCGCCTCGGTGCAATCGACCCGAAGATCTCTTCCTCGACGATCGGCCGCTGCGTCACGTCGCTACGCTGACCGACGTGCGAGCGGGCACCTGGTATTTCGATTACGCGGCCGATCGCATCGTCCTTGGCGACGACCCCACGGGTCACAGCGTCGAGACCAGCGTCACACCGTTCGCGGTCGGGGGCGAGGCGGAAGGCATCACGATCCGAGGGATCGTTGTCGAGAAATTCGCGACACCGACACACGAAGCGGCCATCAATGGGCGCCTCACAGGAATGGTGATCGAGCACGTCGAAGCGCGACTGAACCACTTCGCGGGCATACGCACGATGGATCGCACGCACGCGCAGAACAACCACGTGCACGACAACGGCGCGCTGGGATTCATCGGCGCGGGGGAGAACATCCGCATCGAGCACAACGAGATCGATCACAACAACACGGTGGGATACAACCCGTATTGGGCCGCAGGCGGCACCAAGTGGGTGTACACGACACATCTCGTTGTGCGTGACAACGACGTGCACGACAATCACGGTCCGGGGCTCTGGACCGATATCAACAACACGGATGTGCTGTTCGAAGGCAATCGAGTTCACGACAACGACTTGAGTGGCATCTTCCACGAGGTGGGCTATCGCGCCGTCATCCGCAACAACGTCGCGAACAGGAACGGGCGGGCCAGGCCGTTCCCCGGCTGGGTCGTCGGAGCCGGAATTCTCGTGTCTTCGTCCTCCGACGTCGAGGTGTACGGAAACAACCTGACGGACAACTGGCAGGGGATCGCCGGCCTCGAGGATGAACGCGGGAACGGCGCCAACGGGCCATGGGTGCTCGCACGTCTACATGTTCACGACAACGTCATCAGACAGACCATGGCGCCAGAGCCCGGCTCTGGCCGCTCGGGTGTTGCGCAGGTGAATGACGGCACGAGCGCCTTCACTTCCGGCGGGAATCGATTCACCAACAACACATACGCGCTCGCAGGGAAGAGCCTCTCGTTTTTCTGGATGGGCCGAGACATTGCAGAGACCGAGTGGCAACGCTACGGTCACGACACCACCGGCCGCGTGGTCCGATCAGAAGTCGGGACGGTCGGGAGGGACTGACACATCGGGAAGGCCGAGGGCTGGCTAGGCGGGCACGCCTGGCCGGGCAGGCAGGGCAAGAACGAAGCCCACGGCGTATCCGCATTGCTTGGCGAGTAGCGCGGACACGGCCTATCGCCCATCGCCTGGCGCCTTTGGCCCAAGTAAGCGACCCTACGCTGCGAGGAGCGTGTTGACGCATGAATGATTTGAAGCACTGGCGCACGTTGACACGTCAGACCGTGTTCTCCGGTGGCCCCATTCGCGAAGTGGCTGTCGAGAGCGTGGAGCTGCCAGGTGGGCGACAGGTGGACGACTACTACGTGGTTCGCATGCCGGACTACGTGCTGATCTTTGCGGAGATGCGCGACGGAACCGTCCCCCTGCTCAGGCAGTACAGGCACGGACCACGACGCGTCTGCTTGACGTTTCCAGGGGGAACGATCGAGAACCGGGAGTCGCCCTTGGAAGCCGCGCAGCGCGAGTTACTCGAGGAGCTGGGTTGCACGGCTGACACGTGGCACAGCCTGGGTCACTACGTGACGAACGCGAACCAGGGATGCAATACGGCGCACTTGTTTCGCGCCAGCGGGTGCGTGGTGACGAGCGCGCCCCACTCACACGACCTCGAGGACACCGAAGTCGAGTACATGAATCGAGACGCGCTGCTGAACCCGAGTCTCCTAGCGGAGGTTGGACTGGTCTCGCACGTCGCACTCTTGCTGCTGGCAACCACGAAGCCAGACGCGACGCGCTACTGAACGCGCAGCACCATGACCGTCATGTCGTCGCGCGACGGTTCACTGCCGGCGAACGCACTGACTGCCGTCTCGACGGCGGCCAGCGCGGCAGCCGCAGTACCATGGCGCGCGCCTTCCAGGCATTCGGCCAGGCGCTCGTCACCGAACTCATCACCCGCCGGGTTCACCATTTCGGTTACCCCGTCGCTGAAGACCACAAGAAGGTCTCCTGGACTGACACCAATCTGGCCGGTTTCATACTGACTGAAGTCGAAGAGTCCGACCGGCATTCCGCCCGTCTCCAAGCGAACCATTCCTGACGTGGTCACGAGAAAGGGTGCGTTGTGTCCGGCATTGCAATAGCGGAGCTGGTAGTCACTGCCAAGTTGACCGTAGAACACGGTGACGAATTTCGAGGCAATGGCGCGCCGGCACAGGGAGCGATTCAGGCGACTACACACCTGGGATGGTGAGTCGAGCGAATCGGACTCGCCCGCCAACAGGCCCTGGACGACGGCCGTCAGGAGCGCCGCAGACGTGCCCTTGCCGGCGACATCGGCAACCGTGAACGACAGCGCTCCGCCGTCGCGCTCGACGTAGTCGAACAAGTCGCCTCCGACTTCGCGGCACGGCGTGGTGCTGGCCGCCAGTTCGACCGATGCGGACGAGAAATTATCTGGAGGCAGCAGCGCGCGCTGAATCTCCGAGGCGATGCGCATCTCCTGCGCGGCACGCTCAGCCAGCACGCGGTCCTGGTAGAGGCGCGCGTTCTCGATGACGACCGCGGCTTCGGCAGCCAGTCCGTGAAGCACGCCAGCCGCTTGCATGTAGCCCTTCTCGCGGCTGTCCAGGTACAGCACGCCAATGCGCCGTTCACCGCCACTGCCCGGAGAATCAGATCCGAACTGCGCCACCTTCAGCGGCGTGCACATCACATGACGGATTCCCAGCTTCAGGGTCACGCCGTGCACCTGCGCGTTCGGATCGTCCAGCAGGTCGTTGACGATGCGGTCGACGCCCGTCGAGAACACTTCTTCAGGAATACGCGTGCTCGTTTGAGCCGACGTGAGCGTCATGCCCCCGCGAGCCCGCGCCAGGCGCTGCACGAGCTGTCCGCCCGGCTCAGCCAAGAGGATGAACCCGCGTTCGGCGCCAGTCAGTTCGAGCGTGCTGTCGAGCACGATGGCCAGCACCTCGTCGAGCACCTGACCCGACCCCAGCGCTCGAAGACCGGCGAGCAACGCATTGACCTGTCGAAAGTCGTAGTGCCCCGAGGTCAGCGCGCTGGTCTCCCCGGACTCGATCCGCAATTCTGCGTCGCCGATCCGAATGCGGTCGCCGGGCCTGAGCGGAACGTCGTCGATCTTGGTGTCGTTGACGAACGTCCCTCCTCGCGACGCGAGATCGCGGATCCGCCAGTTCGACCCGTCCTGGATCAACTCGGCGTGTCGTCGAGAGACATGCGCGTCGTTCAGCTGCAGCTGTGTGTCAGAGCTGCGACCGATCGTGAACGGGCCAGCAGGCACTGAAATCGAACGACGCCCCTGCGCGTCCACGACCACCAGGTTCAACATGCTCAGGCTCCGAAGCTCGCGAGCGCAGCCGCCTCCGTGTCATAGGAGTCGAACACCGTGGCCAGCTTGGTGATGACCAGTAGATCATTGAGCTTCTTGGTCACCCCCACGAGCTTCAAGACGCCGCCCTGGTTCTTCACGGTCGTGTAGGCGTTCACCATGGCGCCGAGCCCGGCGCTGTCCATGTACGCGACACCACCGAGGTTCAGCAGCACGTTGCGTTCGCCGGTCTGAACCGCGCTCCGCACTTTGTCGTTCAGCCGCTCCGAGCCCTCGGCGCCGAGCGTGATTGGTCCGTCCACGTCGAGCACACACACGCCCTGTACTGTTCGCTGAGAGATGTTCATGTCAGTCCTTCCACCAGAAAAAGGGGAGCGGGGATTATAAGGCGACCGAGCAGGGTGCGCCTAGTGGCCGGTCCTCGCATGGCCCTTGGACGCGGCATAAGAGACATTTCTGCAGCTGCCCGGAGTGCTGCTGTCGCGCGTCGGGCTGGCCAAGACGTTAAGATCAATCGATGGACGATCAGCCGGTCACACTCTGGACGCTGCGCAAGGACACCGACGAGATCGCGTGCCGCGTTCGCCTGGCTCCCTACGGGATCGAAGTCGACATGCTGAACCGCGGCGTCGTGATCTTGACCCGCGTCTTCGAGACCGACGACGAGGCGCTTGGCTGGGCCGACCAGCGTCGCAGCCGGCGTGAATCGGAAGGGTGGCTGCCTGCTCCCGTCGAGCCTCCGCCAGGTCCGTCTCGATACGCGTGAGCGTGAGCGTCAGCGTCCGACGCCTCCCTGGCACGGCCGCGGATCAGCGTCGAGATTCCAGATCGTCCCAGCGTTCGTAGGCGGTCAACAGTTCCTGTTCGACGTCAGCAGCTCGAGCGATTGTGTGAGCAATCGCGTCGCCGCCTTCTTTGTAGAACTCCGGCGAGGCCATGGACGCCTGGAGCTGCGCATGCTCGGACTCGAGCGCCTCGATTTTGCGAGGGAGCGACTCCAGCTCGCGGTGCTCCTTGAAGGTAAGCTTCTTCTTCGGTGCAGCGATTGCCGCGCTCCTGGAACTGGCGGCGGCCGATAGACGCTCGGTCTGGCCCCCTGTCGTGCGCTCGAGGCCGCTCGGGGTAGCGCTCGCGCCCGGTCGTTGGCCGGATGCTGCCGGCACGCGCACGGTGTCTGTGCTGCCCCGTGCTTTACCAGCGGACGCCTGCCGACGCCGCTGTCGAAGCCAATCGGCGTAGCCGCCGACGTACTCCTCGATGCGCCCCTCGCCTTCGAACACGATCGTGCTGGTCACGACGTTATCGAGAAAGACACGATCGTGGCTGACGAGCAGCAGCGAGCCTGGCCACTCGACAAGCTGTGCTTCGAGGAGTTCGAGGGTCTCGAGATCGAGATCGTTGGTCGGTTCGTCCATGACGAGCACGTTGGCTGGCCGCGTGAAGAGGCGCGCGAGCAGAAGCCGGTTGCGTTCACCACCTGACAGTGCCTTCACCGGCGACCGTGCGCGCTCGGCGCCGAACAGGAAGTCGCGCAGGTAGCCGTGCACATGCTTGGTCTGGCCGTTGACGGTGACGGTGTCGTTGCCTTCACCCACGGTATCGAACACCGTGCGCTCCGGATCGAGTTGCTCGCGCTGCTGGTCGAAGTACGCGATCTGCACGTTCGCACCATGTCGCACCGTTCCGGCGTCAGGCGCAAGATCTTCCAGGAGCAACTTCAACAACGTGGTCTTCCCCGCTCCGTTTGGACCGATCAGTCCGACACGGTCGCCACGCATGATGCGCGTGGAGAAATCGGCGACCACAACCTGCTCGCCGTAGGCTTTCCTCACGTGCTCGGCCTCGAACACCATCTTCCCTGTTGGATCCGCGCGGTCGATGCGAAGGGTGACGTTGCCCTGCACGTCGCGCCGCTCGGCCCGCTCCGCGCGCATGTCGAGCAAGGCCTTCACGCGTCCCTCGTCGCGTGTCCGGCGCGCCTTGATACCCTGACGCAGCCACACTTCTTCCTGCGCGAGCTTCTTGTCGAACTTCCCCTGCTGCACCACTTCGTTCGCCAGCCATTCCTCCTTCTTCTGGAGAAAGGTTTCGTAGCTGCCGGGCCACGAGGTGAGCCGCCCACGATCCAGTTCGACGATGCGGGTGGCCAGACGCTGCAGAAACGCGCGGTCATGGGTCACAAACACCACGGCGCCTTTGTAGTCGGCCAGGAAGTTCTCGAGCCACGAGATCGCATCGATGTCGAGATGGTTGGTGGGCTCGTCGAGCAGGAGCACGTCAGGCTCGGCCACCAACGCACGCGCGAGCAGCACCCGGCGCCGCCAGCCTCCAGACAGCGTGTCGACCTTCGCGTCGCCCTCGAGGTCGAGCCGTGAGAGCACGAGGTCGACCTTGTGTTGCCGTCGCCACTCGTCAGCCTCATGGCCGTCCAGCGCGCTGAGCCCTTCAGCCACCACTTCGGACACCGAGGCCGTTGACGTCAGCGGCACGTCCTGCACCAGACGCGCCAGTTTCAGCGCCGGCTGATGCCACACCGCGCCCGAATCCGGCGGCAATTCACCGCCGATGATCTGCAGCAAGGTCGACTTGCCTGCGCCGTTGCGGCCGATGATCGAGATGCGTTCGCGCGATTCCACCTGCAACGACACATCGTCGAGCAGCGGCAGATGACCGAAGGCGTGAGAGATGTGGTCGAGGGTCAGTAGGGGCACAGGTGGTGACAAACTCTCTCTTCTTGGGGCGATGGGCGCTGGGCGGTAGGCGATAGGCGGCGGACACATCCTGCGCCTTCGGCGCTGGACCGCAACCACATCGCGGAATTTCAGACTCTGGGTTTGGGCTTCAATAGTGTGACAGAGGGCGACCGAAAGCGTGAACGGGTCGCCCGGGGCAAGGCCTATCGCCTATCGCCCATGGCCTATCGCCCATGAGCGGCGCCGGAGCCCAATTCGTCAGGCCCGGCCGAGCATCTTGAGGATCCCAAGGGTGAGCCACGGCACATACGTGATCACGAGAACTCCGATCGCCAGAATGCCCGCCATGGGCAAGGCGGCGTACGCCACCTCGAGGACTGGGCGCTTGAAACGGTACGACGCCAGGAGGATGTTCAGACCAACAAGCGGTGTCAGATATCCGAGTTCCAGGTTGGCTATGAAGATGATGCCCAGATGCACCGGATGGACGTCGAACGCGACACCGAGTGGCACGATCAGGGGCACGACGACGACGATCGCCGGGAAGATCTCCATGAGGCAACCAACGAGAATCAGGAAGATGTTCAGCGCCAGCAGGAACACCATCCGCGATTCGATGTGCGCGCGAGTGAACTCGACCAGGTGCATGGGCACCTGCGCACCCACCAGCCAGTTGGTCAGTCCGACAGCCACACCGAGAATGACGAGGACGCCGCCAACAAGCCCCACGCACTCCGCAAACACCCGGAGCAAGTCGCGACGAATGGACACATCCCGGTGAATGACCGACTGTGTGAACAAGGCGTAAGCGGAGGTGAGCGCCGCCGCCTCCACTGACGTGGCGAGACCGCTGAACAGCGCAACCAGCACCACCACGGGCAGCGCCAATTCCCACTTGGCCTCCCACAGCGCGGCGCCAGCCTCGCTCGCGACGAAACGCTGCCGTCCGGCGCCCGACACGACGCCTTCGCGCACACCCCACAAGGCGACCATCGAGGTCAGCAGCACACCAGGCAGCAGCCCGCCGATGAACAGGTCTTCTATCGGCATCTGTGCGACGACGCCGTACAACATGAGCGGGAGCGAGGGCGGCAAGAGCAACCCGAGAGAGCCCGATGCCGTGAGCAGGCCGAGAGAAAAGCGCTCGCGATAGCCGTCTTTCAGCAGCGCCGGGAACAACACGCCCCCGAGCGCGAGGATCGTGATGCCCGATCCGCCGGTGAAGGCGGTGAAGAAGGAACAGAGCACGGCGCAGACCACGGCCGTGCCACCAGGAATCCAGCCGACCAGCGACCGGAACACGCGCAGCAGACGCTCTGAGGCGTGCCCTTCCGCCAGAAGAAACCCGGTCAGCGTAAAGAGCGGAATGGCCGCCAGCGTGGGGGAGACGCTCAACGAATAGGTCTCGATGAGAATCGCGGCTGGCGTCACACCGTCGGCCATGAACAGCACTGCGGCTGCCCCGCCGAGAATCGCGAAGATAGGCGAGCCAAGCACTCCACCCAGTACGACGAGCGCGAGGCCTGGCAGCGCGGAGCGGCCTTCGAGCCACGACGGATGCGTGCCGATGACCCATCCGATCACCAGACCGCTGGCCGCGAGGAGGCGGAGGTTCCAGCGATCGCTCGCTCGCCAGACAAGCCGCAGGGCAATCAGCGAGAACCCGATCGGAAGGACGAGTTCCGCGGCCCAAGTCGGGATGCCCGCTCCGAACGATGAACCGACACTTCGCTCGGACTGCACGAATTCAACGGCCGCAATCGCCAGGATCACCGAGACGCTGGACCCGATGGCTGCCGCAACGACGCCTGCGACGCGGCGCGGCCGTCCAGCCGGAACGAGTGAACCGGTTGCCAGCGACAGCAGTCGACCTTCACGAGCGGCGATGGCCGCTCCGAGAAAGCCGACCCACAGGACGAGATGTTGCACGATGGGGCCAGCGCCGGGGATACCGATGCCGGCCGTGCGGCGCAGGACGATTTCGAGGAGGGGAATGACCGTCATGACGGCCAGCGCGATCGCCGCGATCGCGTCCTCGATGCGCGAGGCCAGGCGGCTCACCTGGGCTGCGTTGGTGCCTTCGCGGGAGTCGCCGGTTGCGGCGATGCCGTCTGGGGTGATGCTGCCTGGGGCTGCGCCGTCGCAGCGGCGCCCGCTGCCTTCCGCCGCCGATAGGCGTCGCGTTCCTTCAGGGCGAGGTCGTACACATCTGGCGGCACCATCTTGCCGCGCATGGTCTGTCCAAGGTTGTCAGCCAGTTGTTGCCACTCGGGTCCTGTCCCCTTGGTCACCTTCAGGCCCTGGTTCTGCATGACGAGCGTCGCCAGGCCATCGCCCTTTGGGACGTCCGCCTTGAGCTGCTGCTCCACCTTCAGCGAGATCTCGCTCATCTTCGCCCGATCGGCGACCGAGAGGGCGTCCCACGTCTTCTTCGTCACGACTGTGGCGCCAACGATGGGACTGATGCCGAGGTCGAGCATGTACGGCGTCTGCTTGTACCACTGGAACGACATCGAGGCGAGCGGTGTCGTTGGCAGCGCGTCGATCATTCCGGTCGTCAAACCGGTGAGCACGTCGGTCATGGCCATCGCTCGCGGTTGGAACCCGTTGGCCTTGTACCACTGGGTCATCGAGTCGTCGCCGGCAGACGTGTACAGCTTCGCGCGCTTCAGGTCGGCGACAGACTGCACCGGTTGCTTCGAGAAGATCTGCAGCCAGCCCCCATGTCCCCAGTGAACCAGCACGAAACCCTTGGCTTCGACACGCTGCTTCAGCAGTGGCGTGAGCTTGTCGATGACGTCATTCAGCTCGTCGTACGACTGAAAGAAAAAGGGGATGTTGAAGACGTTGAAAGACCAGTCGATGCTCGAGAGTCCGACGACGGTGAGCGACGCACCTTGCAGCGCGTTGAGGCGCATCTTGCGAAGGACGGTCGACTCGTCGCCCTGGGAGCCGCCACTGTAGACCGTGAGCGACACACGGTCGCCGGTGGCTGCCTTCCAGTCGACCCCCATCTGCTTCAGGCTCTTGTCCCAGACCGATCCGTCGGGAACGATGGTCGCCAGCTTGATGGCAGACGGAGATTGCGCGTGCGGCGCCCGCGAGAACGCGAGCGCCACGAGCGCGACCAGGAGGAGTCGGGCACGCCAGGACACGGCAGCGTCCGCCTATTGAACCGCTGAACGCGTTGCGGTCCAGTCGGCCTCGCCCATACCGGCGATGGTGGCCTTGCCGATGACTGATGTGGCGCCCATGACGCCTGTCATGGTGATTGGAAGCTTGCCCTGTGGGGTGTCGGCTTCGAAGTCGAACTTCACCGTCGTGCCGGTCACCGTGCCAGCGAGAATCATCTCGCCCGCCGCACCGTTCAGTGTGCCAGTGACCTTGTCGCCGTCCTGTTTCAGCACGGCCGTGGCAGGCATTTCGCCCATGCCCGGGATGACGAGCTTGATGTCCCACTTGCCGTTGAGATCGGTGATGACGGCTCCGCCAGCGGCGACGGGGGCCGCTGCTGCAGCAGGTGCCGCGGCCGCAGTCTTCGCAGCGGCGCGCTTGCCTGTGAAGGGGAACTCGCCGAAATCGCCAATCTTGACGGTGCCGTCCATGCTGTCGCCGGCGACTTTGCCGTCAATGGTGAAGGTGAGGGCCATGCCCTGGATGTTGATGTCCGCAGTGACCTTGACGGCATCGGCCGTGGCGGTGCCAGCTACCGGCACTGCGCCGAGTGGACTCGACATCTCGCCCGACACCTTGTCGCCCGTGAGCGACAACGTCAGGCCCACATTTGTGGCGCCTTGGGGCGTGGTCATCGAGAGGTCCCACGAACCCGCCGGTCCGGGCTGTGCGAACGCCATCGTCGGGCTAAGCGCCAGGACGACCGCCGCCAGGACACCCATTGAATACTTCATCAAAATGCTCCTAACGTGTTGAGGACCGAGGATATCACGGCGATAATACGCCGATGAGATCTTTGAATCTGGTACTGGGATTCGGCTGTGCGGCCGCTGTTTCATTGAGTGCATCGGCCCTGCAGCAGACGACGGCCGAACTCCAGGAACGCGACTTTCTCACGCGCACCCGCCGGCTCACCGTTGAGGGTCGCCGCTCGGGCGAGGGCTACTTCTCTCCTGACGGCAAACGCCTGGTGTTTCAGAGCGAGCGCGACTCCGCGAACCCCTTCTACCAAATCTTCACCATGGATTTGACGTCAGGCGACGTCAAAAGGATCTCGACGGGCACCGGAAAAACGACATGCTCGTACTTCCGTCCAAACAGCGATGAGATTCTCTACTCGTCGACGCACCTCGACCCGAAGTCGAAGCAGTACCAGGAGGAAGAACTCGCCTTTCGTGCCTCCGGCAAGCAGCGCCGTTACTCCTGGGACTACGACCCCGAACTCGATATCTTCGCCCTGAGCGAAAAGACCGGAGCGCTGAAGCGGCTCACGACAGCGAAGGGCTACGACGCCGAGGCGGCGTACTCGCCCGATGGTCAGTGGATTGTCTTCACTTCGATGCGTGACGCATATAGCCGCACCCTCAATCCCACCGAGAAGACGGCATTCGAGAACGACCCCAGCCTGTTCGCCGACATCTACATCATGAAGGCCGACGGCACGGGTCAGAAGCGTCTGACCACCGAGTGGGGCTACGACGGTGGTCCGTTCTTCACGCACGACGGGACGCGAATCGTGTGGCGGCACTTCGACGAATCTGGTCTGCTGGCCGACATCTGGACGATGAAGCTGGACGGCAAGGACCAGAAGCAAGTCACCACGTTCGGCTCCATGAGTTGGTCGCCGTTCGCTTACCCGTCCGGCGAGTACTTCATCTTCTCGTCCAACAAACTTGGCTTCGAGAATTTCGAGTTGTTCATCGTCGACACGGCGGGAACAAAAGAACCGGTGCGCGTGACCTACACCGACGGATTCGACAGCCTGCCCGTGTTCTCGCCAGACGGCAAGCAACTGTCGTGGACCTCCACGCGTTCCGGCGGCGGTGAAGGACAGATCTTCATGGCGCAGTGGAATCACGAGAAGGCGCTCGAAGCATTGAAGAACGCTCCACCCAGAAAGATGGGGACGAAGTGATGAAGCGTGTTCTCGCGATTGGCGTCGTTGGCGTAGTCATCACCGCGGCGCTGCATGCACAAGCGCCAGCGACCACCGCGTCCCGCACCAGGCAGGATGTGACATTGCTCGCGTCCGATGAACTCGAGGGACGCCTGTCGGGTTCCTCTGGTGAGCGTCGCGCCAGTGATTTCATCGTCTCGGAATTGCAGAGAATCGGTGCCAAACCACTCCCGGGTCACACCAGCCTCACCATCCCGTTCGAGTTCACGGCGGGAACACGCGACGGAGGCTCGTGGCTTCGTCTGAGCGGTCAGACCGGACCCGCTCGCTTCGATCAGCGGAAAGACGTGCAGGCGCTCTCGTTCTCGGACAACGCCGACGTTGTGGACACATCGGTCGTCTTCGCCGGCTACGGCATCATTGTTCCCGACAGCCAGGGCTTTCCGTACGACAGCTATGCCACGCTCGATGTGAAGGACAAGGTTGTCCTCGTGTTGCGCTATTACCCGGAGGATGCCGAGACGAAGACCAAGGGCATCCTCGCACGCTATGCCGACTTGCGCTACAAGGCGATGGCTGCGCGCCAACACGGAGCGAAGGCGATGCTCGTCGTCGCCGGGCCACACTCGCCAAACGCGGGCGAAACGATACCGATGTCGTTCGACACGGCCCTTGCGGGGTCTGGCATCGTGGCGGCCAGTATCAGCGGCGCTGTGGCCGAGTCGATGTTCAAGACCCTGGGCGATCCGTCCAAGACCCTGGACGCCGCACAGAAATCACTCGACGATGCGAACCCGCATGCGGCAGGTTTCGCGCTGCCGAACGTGAGCCTCAGCATTCACACCGATGTGGTGCGGGAGAAGAAGACCGGCAACAACGTGGTCGCCTACCTGCCAGCGACACGTGCCAATGCCGGCACACAGAAGCCCTGGGTTGGCGTCGGCGCACACTACGACCACCTGGGTCATGGTGAGAACGGCAGCTCGCTCGCGGAAAAGAGCGACATCGGCAAGATTCATCATGGCGCAGACGACAACGCCTCGGGAACGGCGGCTGTTCTCGCAGTTGGCGAGATCCTGGCGAAGCAGCCGCGCGCGCGCAACGTGCTGCTGCAGTTCTGGTCGGGTGAAGAGCTCGGTCTGATCGGCTCGAGCGCCTACGTGAACGCGCCGGCGGTTCCTCTCGATCAACTCGCGGCCTACGTGAACTTCGACATGGTGGGTCGTATGCAGGACAACAAGCTCACCGTGCAGGCCACGGGCAGCAGTCCAGTCTGGGCGCGAGTCATCGAACAGGCCAACGTCGCCGCGGGCTTCGACCTGCAGTTGCAACAAGACCCCAACCAGCCAACCGACATCTCGAGCTTCAATCAGGCCGGGGTTCCAAGCCTCAACATGTTCACCGGCACGCACGTCGACTATCACAAGCCGACGGACACCGCCGACAAGATCAACTACGAAGACCTCGACCGCATCGTCGACTTCGCGGTGTCGATCGTGAAGCGCATTGGCGACACGGCGGACGCGCCGCAGTTCACAAAGGTGGAGCAGTCAGCCGAGCAAGGCAGTCGCGCGGGCGTGCGTCTGTTCACCGGCACGATTCCGGACTACTCGACCGAAGTGAAGGGACTGCTGTTGAGCGGAGTGATTGGTGGAGGGCCGGCCGAGCAATCCGGGCTGCAGAAAGGCGACGTGATTGTCGAGATCGCCGGGCAGACGATCGCCAACATCTACGACTACACCTTCGCCCTCGAGGTGCTGAAGATCGGTGAACCCGTGAAGGTGGTCTACCAGCGAAGCGGCGAGCGGCGGGAGACGACGCTGACGCCTGGCGCGCGAAAGTAGACGTCGGAGCCGCCGGACGGCAGCCAGTTCTTCGCGAACGCGACGGCTGCTGCCACCGGCGACTACCGATTCAACGTGACTTAGTCGGGCCTGACGTTTCCAGCGCGGGGGCCCTTCGGCGACTGCTCTTCGTCGAAGCTCACCCGCTGCCCTTCGGAGAGCGAATCGAAGCTCCCCTGCACCGCGCTGCGATGGAAGAAGTATTCCTGCCCGCTCGTGTCGCGAATAAAACCGAAACCCTTGTCCCGCTGAATACGCTTGATCGTACCGCTCGCCATCCGAGACTCCTTCCCGTCGCGTCCGCTCGTGCGCGAATCGAGTGTCCAGAGACTGGACATCAAACACTATACAACGGGCAACGGCCGAAACGCCTGGCCTGGAACTAACTCATCATTTTCTCGGGACAAGGCCGCTTCCTTGGACCAGTTAGTCGCCCGGCTTGCACGGGTTGCGGAGGTCGCCGACCGATCGGGGCCGCTGAAACAGGAGCGCCAAAGCGTGCACCTGTCGACCATCACGCATCCGTCGTGGCCCGACCACGCGCAGGTCGCCGCCGGTCTGGAAAGACAGGTCGAGCTCGATCTGTCCCGGCCCCGGCTGGCGGTCGCGCGGTGGAGCTACTTTGCAGCGTTGCGTTCGCGGTAGAACACGATCAACTCGGCGCTCTTGGGTGGCGCTGCCCCAACCTGACGAAGCATCGTCGTCACCTGGCCGCGGTGGTAGGTGCCGTGGTTGACCACGTGCTGCAGCATTTCCCAGATCCGCGAGCTGGCCGGCTGCCCATTCAACGCCTTGTAGTCGAGCGAGTTGTTCACGCTGGTGTCGTCGAGCGTCGCGATGTAGCCGCGCATCCTGACTTCGTGCCCGGTCCACGCGGCGCGTAGCGCGTCAACGTCCTGGTAGTTGGCAGGATTCAGATGCGACGTTGGCGAGGCCCCGTGCCAGCGCCGGAACCAGGTCCACTCGGCTGAGTACATGTGGACCAGCGTGTCTCGTACGGACGGAAAGCTGTTGCCGACGCTGCGAGTGTATTGCTCCGGCGAAAGCAGCTCCACGGCGTTGAGAACGCGGTCGCGAGCCCAGTAGTGGAAGTCGAAGAGGGTGACCAGATCGGCGTGCGTCATGAGTCGACTATGGCAGCGTGTTGCAGCGCTCGCAAGTTCTGACGCCGGCCGGCGAGACGCCACCTTCAGTGGAACCAACGCGGCGTTGGCGATAAACGGTCCGAAGGGGAGCCAATCCTGAGCTTCGATTTCAGCGCTTCGAGAGGCAGAGATTTCGTACGGGCCGATGCGGGATCCGGCCGCTCAGGCCAGCGTCTTCAAGCGTCCTCGAGACCGAGCGCGAGAATCAGCCTGCGTCCGACGCTCCGCATCGTGGCATCGTCGAAGGTACCGACATACTTCACGAATCGCACCTTTGAGACTGTTTGAACATTGTCGAGCGTGACGAACGATTCCTTGGACAGGTTGGCCTTCTGGCCGACCGAGACTTCGGTCGGGTACCCTTTGCCGGCGGTTGTGATCTCGGCGACGGTCAGCTTGCTGACGTGGGCGATCACTCCCTGCCTCGTGAGGATCACGGCTGGGCGCTTGCCGGCTCGCCCCCCAAGGTCGAGCAGCCAGACGTCGCCTCGATTCACTTGTGACCCCAGGCCTGTGCCGAGAGCCAGTCGTCGGCGCGCTTTGGCTCGTCAGCGTGCTTCTCTAGCGCCGCGACCCACTCCTGCTCGAAGCGCTGGACTGATCTGCGCTTCAGCCACTCGCGAAGCGCCTGACGGACGACTTCCGAGCGCTTCAATCCGAGCGGGGCCGCCGCGCGATCGACGGCCGCCAGTGTGGCCGGGTCGATCGTAATCTGTACGTTCTTCATATGATCAAGTGTATATGATCATGTACATAAAACGTTCGTGGCGTCACGTCCCAGAGTTCTCGAGACGTGCGGGCTCAGCCCTGGCGTCTGTAGGAGTTCAGCTGCGTGATCCGCAGACCAGGCACGGTCGGCAGGCGCCGGTCGTTGGTCAGGAAGGTCCGGCACTTGGCGGCGATCGCGGCGGCAAGCTGCAGCGCGTCCGGCGTCTTGATGCCAGTGGTGGCGCGCAGCAGCGCGGCGGCTCGCAACTGCTCGCGTGACAAATCGACGAGCCGAATCCCGCGGCTGCGGGTGAGAAGCGCTTCGTACCGATCGGCCAATAATTGGTTGCCCGCGCGGTAGGGAACGACCAGGACTTCAAGCAACGTCACGGCAGATGTCACGAGTTCGCGGGCACCCCGATCGGCCTCGCGGAACAACGGATCGAGCAGCGGCAGGAAGCGGGGGTCCTCTTCGATGAAGTAGACGAAGACCGCGGTGTCTACGGCAACCAGGCCCGACCCCAGGTCGGCCATCAATCCCATGTCGCTCGCTCTCGCTTGACGTGGGTCGAGGCATCGATGCCTTTCCAGTGCTCCTTGCCGAGTCCGCGGAGTTCGAGGATCGAGAGGGGCTCGGGCGTGTCGAGCGCGGCGTCCAGCAGCTGGGTCACTTCCTGCGCGATCGAACGACGTTCCCGCTTCGCCCGCGCCTGGAGCTTCTTGTAGAGGCGATCGGGCAGGTTCTTGATGTTCAGCGTCGCCACGCGTGGTCCTCCAATATTCCTCCATCATGGAGGATTAGGAGGACACCGTCAACACGGGAGCGAGGGCCCAACTTGAGGGCCCAAGGTCCTCGATCGTTGTTCTTAGACGCGTGACGCGAGCGCCGCCTTCACCCGTTCTGGCGTGAACGGTACCTCGCGGAGGCGCGCGCCGCTGGCATCGAACACGCCGTTGGCTATGGCTGCCGCGACCACGGTCACCGCCGTCTCGCCTGCGCCCGTCGCCTTCTCGTCGGCGCGATTCAGCAGCACGGTCTCGATGACTGGCACGTCGGCACCGAGATAGAGCGGCCGGTAGGTTCGCCAGTCGATAGAGGTGACCTTCTGATCGTCCCACGTCACTTCTTCGTTGAGCGCACGGCTCATGCCCTGCAGGGCGCCGCCTTCGAGTTGATTGCGCAGGCCATCCGGATTCGAAATCGGACCGCAGTCGTTTGCAATGAACAGCCGCTTGACGCCGACCCGGCCCGTTGCCTGATCGACCTCGACCTCGGCAACGATCGCGCAGTAGCCGTTGTCGCCTTCGTACAGCACGCACGACATCCCGCGTCCGCTGACGACGCCAGTTCGGCGATTGCCCGCGCGCGGCGATGGCCGCGTGTCCCAACTCGCCGCCTTCGCAGCCGCTTTGACGACGTCCATCAGTCGAGCGTCGCGCAAGTGCCGCAGCCGATAGGCGACTGGATCGGCCTTCACATCCGCCGCCACTTCGTCCACGAACGATTCGTGCGCGAACGTATTCTGCAGACGCTGCGGTGAACGCAGCGGCCCCGTGAAGAACACCGACGGCACGTCGTGCGTCAGCACGCGCTGGCCAGCGACGCTACCGGTGCCTTCGGTTCTTCCGGCGACGCTGCCCGTGACGTACGACGGCACAGCGTTGTTGTTGTTGGCGTAGTTCGTTGGTTCTGGCGGCGGAGTGCGAGTCGCCACAGCCTGCGGCTCGAAACCGACCAGGCGACCGGAGACGACGTTGCCGGGGGTGTTGTAGCCGGGTCGGCCGCCCAGCGCCGGCGCCCACGACTCGTGATCCCACGCGATGATCGAGCCATTCGCGTCCAGCGCAACGCGCTCGTCGAGGACGAACGCGAAGCCGTAGTTCTCCCACGCCATCTCGTCCTTCCGCGCGAGCTGCAGGCGGACCGGCTTGCCGACGGCCTGCGAGAGAATCGCGGCGTCGTAGGACACGGTGTCGGCGCCGTTGACGCCGTAGCAGCCCGACCCCATGCGGAAGATCACGTGGACGTTGTCCTGCGGCAGGCCGAGCAGGGTCGCCGTGGTATTGCGCAGCGGATAGACGGCCTGTGTCGCCGACCAGATGGTGGCCTTCTGCCCCTGCACGTCGGCGACCGCGCACGCACTGCCGACCGATCCGTGCATCTGGTACGGATGGTGGTATGTCGCTTTGACGATCTTCGTGGCACCCGCCAGCTTCGCGTCTACGTCCTTCGAGTTCACGACCAGCGTGTCACGCGACGTCTTCTGATTCCGCAGCGTCTCGTGGAACGTGCGCTGACTCGGAAGCGTGGGCCCCGGCGTCCAAGTCGCTGCCAGCCTGCTCGCGGCTTGCATGGCCTGCCACGGCTTCTCGGCCACGATGCCGACGAAGTTCCGGCGTACGACGACCTTCACGAGACCGGGCATGTCCTTCACCGACGTTTCATCGACGCTGACGAGCGTTGCGCCGACCGACGGCGGCCGAACGACCCGTCCGTGAAGCATGCCTGGCACTCGCACGTTGTGCACGTACTCGAACTGCCCGGTCACCATGGCCGGGATGTCCACCCGCGGCACTGGCGTCCCGAGCACCGTCCAGGTGTTCGGATGCTTTCGCTTGGCGGCGGCGTTGAGCCTGAGGTTGAACTTCCTCCCGCCGACGAGTTCACCGTACCCGACTTTTCTCGACGCGTCGCCCTTGACACTGACGATGCCGTCCGCCACTGCGAGCTGAGCGACTGGCACGCCCAGGCGTTTCGAGGCCAGATCGAAGAGCGCCTCGCGCGCCGTCGCGCCCGCCTGCGCGAGATTGGCGACGTTGAAATTCGTCGGATGCGATTGCGCGCCGGATGTCGTGCCCTGGTCGGGCGTCAACGCCGTGTCGCACTGAATCACGGTGACGCGGTCGAACGCAACGCCCAGTTCTTCGGCAACAAGCTGCTTCTGCGCGGTGTAGAGGCCGTGGCCCAACTCGCACTTGCCTGTGTACGCGGTGACGGTGCCGTCGGCATTCACGGCGATCCACGCGTCCAGTTGGGGGCTGCCGGTGCCGTTGAATCCCTGCGCGGCCAGTTCCGCTGGCGCGAGCCCCAAGGTGTCGGCGAACCGCAGCGCGCTGAATGACACGACGAGTGCGCCTGAGCGTGCAAGAAATTGCCGGCGCTTCACGGCTTCACGTCCTGTGCGTATCGCTTGATTGCCCGAATCATCCTCGTGTGCGCCGCGCAGCGGCAGAGCACGCCCGACAGAGCCTGCTGCAGCTCGGTGTCGGTCGGCTTCGAGTTGCGGTCCAGGAACGCTTTGGCCGTCATGATGACGCCGTTGACGCAGAAGCCGCACTGCATGGCCTGCTCGTCGACGAACGCCTTCTGGATGGGATGCAGCTTCTCGATCGTCCCGAGGCCCTCGATCGTCGTAATCTCGGCATCAGCCATTGTGCTGACCGGCGTGATGCAGGAGCGAATCGCCTGGCCCTTTGCGATGACGGTGCAGGCCCCGCACTGGCCGAGGCCGCACCCGAACTTGGGTCCGTTCAGCGCAAGATCGTCACTCAGCACGTACAACAGCGGCGTCGTCGGATCGACGTCGACTGTGTGCGTTCGCCCGTTGACTTTCAACGTCATCGCACTCATGTCAGGTCCTCACGCGAGTCTCGCGTCGGGAGGCGACTCGAAATCGTTACGGCGAAGTGTGGGGCCATGTCGCGTCGTCTGCGCTGCCGCGCGCAATGAGCGTCGAGAGGTCCTCACCCTCGACGAGTTCCATCACGAGGAACGGTCCAACCTGACCTTCCCGACCGTCCTGACCCACCCGACCTTTCTTGAGCCCGTAGATCGCGGCGATGTGCGGGTGATTCAGCGAGGCGAGGGTCTTCGCTTCGCGCGTGAATCGGGCGAGCCGATCCGCGTCGTGCGTGAACGCCTCCGGCAGGACTTTGATCGCAACGTCACGATCTAGTCTCGTGTCACGCGCGCGGAACACGGCACCCATTCCGCCTTCGCCAACTTTCGCGAGGACCTCGTAGGGACCCAATCGTGTTCCGATCATCGAGCGCCCAAGTTGGCTATGGCGAGATCTCGCCGTAGCTCCCACATACCACCGTGAGGGAGCGGAGGCGGCCCCCCTTCGCCGAGGAGAGCGGTCACTTCATAGGGGCCGAGACGGGAGCCGGGCGTGAGTGCCAATTCGGTGTGGATTATATGGGCGAAATTCCGGAACGCCCTCGGAGGACATCAATCGCCCACGCCACGTCGAAGGGCGTGCCGTCCCACACGGCGACGCTCCGCGCGTCGACCGTGATACCTGCGGACATGAGCCACGCCGTCACGGGCGCGAGCGGGTGCCCGGAGGCCGGCGCGGGTTTGTCCGGGGCGTGGAGGGCCGGCTCGCGATCCCACGGCGGCAGGACTGGAGCGACTTCCAGTAGCCTCCCGTCGGGACGATGAACGATCAGCGAGCCGTCGGGATGCTGCGCGAGCGTGAATCCACCTTCGTGTACCGCGCGATGATGACGTCGGCACAGCAACACCAGGTTTTCGAGGCTGGTTCCGCCGCCGTCGATCCAGTGCACGACGTGATGGGCGTCGCAGCGGCGCGAGGAGCAGCCCGGAAACTGGCACTGCGTATCGCGGGCGAGCAGCGCGCGTCGAATGGCTAACGGAATCGTGCGCGTCTTCCGTCCCACATCGAGCACGGTGCTGTTCAAGTCGTGATGCATCACCACGACCGACGCATCACACGACAGCCGCCTGGACGTTTCCGCCGAAACGTACGTCGCACCATCGTCGACTTCGAGTGCGCCATCGAACGGACGGGGCTCGATGTCACCGGTGTTCTCGGCCGTCCCCACGACGCAACGCGGTTCGAGACCGCTGCTCACGTCGAGCCTACCCTCGCGGCGCGGCGCGCACACCGGTGCGAGCACATCACCCGTTGGCCGGCTCGCCTCGACGTGCAGGACGACTTGATACCGGTCCCCAGCCGTGCCGCGATCTAGATCGGCCGCAAGGGCCGTCTCAGCCAGTAGACCTAGCGCATCTGCGCGGCGTTGTCCCGAGGTCACCTCCTCGGCCATCGACGCCGGCCTCGGCGCACCGGCTGATTCCCGGATCAGTCGATCAGCCGCAGCTTCGAGCGCGCGGTGCACCACGGCACCAATCTCGGGTGTGAGCCGCCCGCGAATGACGACCATCCCATCGTCATCCACCCATGTGGACAGTTCGCGCCGTAGATGTCGCACTTCTGTTTCTCGGGCGGCCTCCACACGATCAACCCGGCGCCACGCCCGCACGAACCGCTCGACGTGCGCGGCGGTGCCGGCCACGGCGAAGTCCAGCAACACTCTTTCGTTCTCCGGAGTGGCCACACGCGTCAGCGCGCGCACCTTCGCGTACGAGATCGTGCCGCGCTGCATCGCGCCGCTCACACGCGGCAGTGTCGTAAGGGCCTTCGCGACACGCACCTTCTCGCGGGCGGCGCCGAGGTCGATGCCGGTGCGCCAGTGCAACCAGTGCGCGCACGAGAGGAAGCCGTTATTCCAGCCTGCGCGTTCGTCGAACTCGCGCAGCAGCACGAGCAGCTCGTACGTGGCGGCGTGCAGCCGTGCCGCGAGTTCAGCGATGGCCTCGCCGATGCCGTCGGTCGAACGCGATCGATCGAGCGCGAGCATAGTATCGAAGGGAGAGGATGGGACCGAGTCGACAGCATGTGTGGACGTCATGCCCGATGGTAACGTCGTGTTTTTCGCCGCTTTGGGACGGCGCCAGCGACGCGATCGCGACGCGATCCACCATCGCCTGTGGCGCGACTCGCGATCGTGCGTCGTGCGGAATCACAGCGATCGAGGACGCCCACCAAGGCTCGGTCGCCAAGCGGCGGGCGGATGCCTTTCAAAACGTGTCAAGCGGAAAGTGACAACGACGAAGATTGCTCGTGAGCCGCGGTCAGGTCACGAACGCTACTTCTTCGCTTTGGGCTCCAGCCGTGAACAGCGAACCCGCTCGCGTCTCTCCCTTGCGCCGGGAGTCGTGTCGGCTCAGCTCGGTCGCCTCGCCATCAACGAGCGGCCTCGGCCCCCTCGGCGAGCGGGATGTACAACGAAATGCGATCACCCGAACCGATCGCACGCGAGATGTGTCCCTGCCCGGTCGTATCTTCGACCAGCAGAATGTGCCCAGGCCCCAGATGGATCTTCCGGCCGCCCTCGAGCTCGACTTCGCTCTCCCCGCTGAGCGTGACGACGTACTGGCGCGCCGGAGCTGGGTGCCAATCGAGGTTGTAGGCCTTGTTCGTGCGCCGAAACTGCACGCTCTTCGCCGGCACGACGACCGAGAGGTCTGTGCCTTTGTCCTG
>JBEBGB010000610.1:0-3332 GCA_040081675.1 Vicinamibacterales bacterium | reverse complement strand
ATGATGACGCCGCCCGACAGTCGCCGACCGAGATCGGGTCCAAACATCGCTTGGATATAGGGCTTCTTGGCGTCACCCACGACTTCCGTCGCCTTCATGGCGAACGTCGAGTTCCCGTGACGCACATATCCGTTTGGCGCGATCCGTGCCCGTTCTGACCAGTAGCCGCCGTCAGGCCTCGTCGAAGTGATGAACCCTTCCTTGAAAGGGACCAGCGAGACGTGGACGACGAACGGAGGGAAACCGCCAGTTTTGATGATACCCGTCGTGCGCGGGAACTCCTTGGTGAAGTCGGCGGGCGGAGGCGTGAGGGTTCCGCCAATCCTGACTCCGGCGATTCGGTTGTACGGCGTGGCAAAGATGTAGACCGTGGCGGCGATGACGAGAACGGCTGCGAACGCAATACCCGCGATTTTCTTCGTGTTGGCCATGAGGGCTCCTGATTGACGTCTCGAGGCTGGACCGTTCGCGCGGGAGTACCTTGGGAATGGCGCTGGAACGCGCGGAATTATGTCACATGGGGAGCAGACGCCAGGCCGTGACGGTTACTACGCAGGAACGTAGGCCAACCTGATCACATCCTCGCCAATCCGATCATTCGCCACAAGGCGGAGCGGCGGCCGCGGCCCGCCGAAATATGGCTTGCCGTGACCAAGCACGACGGGGTGCAAGTAGATTCGATACTCATCGATCAGGCCAAGTTCGGTGAGGCTTCGCGCCAAGTCCGGGCCAGCAACTTCGATCTCCCCGTCGCGCTCGGCCTTCAGCGCGCGGATCGAGCCCTCGAGATCGTCCTCAACAAGCCTGGCGTTGGGGCCGACCGACTTCAACGAGCGCGAGACGACCCATTTCAGCTGCTTCCGCCACGCCGCTGCGAAGGCCTGTTCCGCGCCGTCCCATTCAGGATGATCGTCGTCCCAGTAACGCATGACCTCATACATGTGGCGACCGTAGACACTGCCCGCCTGCCCTTGAGCCTCCTCGATGAAGTGGCGGAAGAGCGTGGGGTTTGGCGCAAACGCCGTATGGTCGACGTAGCCGTCCAGGGACTGGTTCATTCCGAACACGAGCCTAGCCATACCACTTCCTTTGCTCACACGGCACATCCGCGCGGTTCTGATTGCGTTATGCAATCGGTTGTAAATCGACTGATTTCATATGGCAATTGGTTTTTGGAGTGCGCATGGCTCTCGCTCCTGCCGAAGACTCAAACGTCGCGCTAACAGCCGACCGGATCGAGAAACGGAATCGGATGGTCGAAGGGCTCTGCAATAATCTCGAACCGAGGGACCCAGACGATGGCGACACGAAGCGAGCAGCGCACGGCGGGTGGGGGAATGCAGGGCGTCGCGGAACTCACCATCAGGGGCATCGTCCTTGGCGGCCTCATCACACTGGTGTTTACCGCGGCCAACGTGTATCTCGGCCTGAAGCTGGGCATCACGTTCGCCACCTCGATCCCGGCGGCGGTCATCTCGATGGCGGTGCTGAAGTTCTTTCCCGGCGCGACGATTCAGGAAAACAACATCGTCCAGACCATTGCGTCGGCGGCAGGGACGCTGTCCGCGATCATTTTCGTCCTGCCAGGCCTCATCATGATCGGCTACTGGACGCACTTCCCCTACTGGCTGAGTGTGGCGGTGATTGCGCTCGGCGGCGTGCTTGGCGTCATGTACTCGGTTCCGCTGCGGCGCGCGCTCGTCACCGGCAGCGACCTTCCCTATCCGGAAGGTGTCGCGGCTGCCGAAGTCCTGAAGGTTGGCGCGGGTGTCGGTGGCGCAGAGGAAAACAGGCGCGGGCTGGTGGCGATTGTCTGGTCCTCGGTCGTATCCAGCGCATTCTTCCTGCTCGCCAAGACGAGGCTGATCACTGACACCGCGGCCAGCGTGTTCCGTGTCGGCGCGGGCGCGAGCGGTGTATCTGCGTCCCTGTCGATGGCACTCATTGGCGTTGGCCATCTCGTCGGTATGGCCGTTGGCATCGCCATGCTCGTGGGCATCCTTATCAGCTGGGTGTGGCTGATGCCGTCGCTCACGGCGGCCACCGGCATGTCCGCGGACAGTGCGATCGGTCCGGTCATTTCCGACGTCTTCCGTCACAAAGTGCGCTTCATCGGCGCCGGGACGATGCTCGTCGCCGCGATGTGGACGCTGGTCAGAGTCATCGGGCCGATCGTGCGTGGCATCCTCCAGGCGCTGGCGGCCAACCGCGCCCGACAGGGAGGCGAGACGCTGGAACTGACTGAGCGAGATCTGCCGATCACGATTGTCGGCGGCACCATCCTCGCCTCGATGATTCCGATTGGCTTGCTGCTGGCGGGCGTTGCACGCCAGGGTGCGGTCGCCGACCATGCGACAGCGTTGGTGCTGCTGTCACTCGCCTACATCATGATTGCCGGCCTGATCATCGCCTCGATCACGGGATACATGGCTGGCTTGATCGGAGCGTCGAACAGCCCGGTGAGCGGGGTGGGAATCCTCACGGCGCTGGGCATCTCGCTGATCCTGGCGGCCCTGTTCAAGGGCGCCGGACCGGCCGCGACCGACAGCCTGATCGCCTTTGCTCTGCTGGTCACGGCGGTGATCTTCGGTATCGCGACCATCGCCAACGACAACCTCCAGGACCTCAAGACCGGTCAGTTGGTGGGCGCGACCCCGTGGCGGCAGCAGGTGGCGTTGGTCATCGGCGTCATCTTCGGTGCCCTCGTCATTCCGCCGATTCTGGACCTTCTCAACACGGCGTTCGGCTTCGTGGGCGCGCCCAACGCCGGCAAGAACGCGTTAGATGCGCCGCAGGCGGCGCTGATCTCGTCCATCACGCAGGGTGTGTTGGGAGGAAGCCTCGATTGGTCGTTGATCGGAAGGGGCGCTGCAATCGGCGTGGTCATCGTGATGGTCGACGAGTTGCTCAAGAAAGTCTCGAACCGGAAATATCACCTGCCGCCGCTGGCGGTCGGCATGGGCATGTACCTGCCCATGGAAGTCGATCTGTTCATTCCGCTGGGCGCCTTGCTTGGCTGGTTGTATCAACGCTCGACCAAGAGGTCCGCCAACCGCGCGTTTGCCGAGCGATTGGGAACCCTGATGGCGACCGGCCTCATTGTGGGTGAGAGCTTGATGGGCGTGCTCTACGCGGCGCTGGTCGCTGGAGCGTCCGGAGCCGGCAAAGAGGACAGCGCAGGAGTGATCGCATTCTTCACCGACGCGCCCCCGTGGGCGACGCCGCTGGCCATGGCTCTGTTTGCGGCGGGTATCGGTGCGCTGTACGCCTGGACGCGCGGTCGCGCGAGCATGCCGTTACCGGCGGGTGAGGGCGCTGACTTGCGGCACTAG
>JBEBGB010000609.1:0-3340 GCA_040081675.1 Vicinamibacterales bacterium | reverse complement strand
CGTCTCCGGCCTCACCTGTGGGTCAATGTAGGTGACCCTCCCCGCAATCTGGAGTCCGGGGTAGGCCGGGAACGTCACGGTAGCCGAGGTACCGACAGCCACTGCCGGGAAATCGCGCTCGTAGACCTCACCAACCATCCACACATCCGAGAGGTCCGCGACCGTCACGAGCGCCATCGATGGGTCGACGTTGAGTCCGACGTTCGCGTTGCGCGCAGTCACGATGCCACTCATCGGTGCGACAAGGCGAAGTGTCGCAGCGCCTTCTGACCCGGCACTCACGGTGGAGAGGTCCTGATCGCTGACGCCAAGCAAGGCAAGCCTGGCCCGGTGACTCTCGACGCCGGTCGTCGCCGCCGTGTGTTCGGCGTGGATCATCTCGAGTTCCTGACGGCTCGCGGCACCGATCTCGACCAGCTTCTCCGTCCGTCGCAGCGCCAGTTCGTGCGCGTCGAGCGCAGCGCGGGCGGAGAGGTACTTCGTGCGAACGTCCACCAACTCCGGGCTGTAGATCTCGGCCAGGAGCTGCTCCCGCTCCACGGGCTGCCCCAGTTCGACAGCCACGCGCGTCACCCGACCGCTGGTCAGCGGCGTGACGGTAATGGTCTTGTACGCATTCGGCTGCACGATGGCAGGAATGCGAAGGAGGGTCGGCTGTGACGACACCGCCACGGCGACAAGCGTGATGCCCGCGCGCTCCGCAGCCTCCTTCGTCAACGTGATGGTCACCGGCTGCGAGCCCTCATTCGGGTGTGCGTCGGCCGTCGCAGTCACGGCAGGACCGGTCGCAGGATTTGAAGCTGCGCTCGACTCAGAGGACTGAGGAACGAAGAGATAGGCGCCTGCTGCGCCGAGCCCAAGCAGACCGATGGCACCAGCCACCAGCACACCGCGATGTACAGCGACAATTGCACTCGAAGCCATCAGCGTTCTCCCCGCGCCAGCATCAGCGCCGTCTGGGCGTCGTATGCGGCCTTCATTGTTTCTATATGTGCACGCTCGATATCGAGAGAACGACGTTGCTCGGCGAGCACCTCCGTCATGGTCGAGCGTCCGAGCTCGTAAGCCTGTCGGACCACGTCCAGGTTCCTCGCCGCCAGGCGCACCGTTGCGCTGGTGATGGTCACCGCGGCGCGTGAGGCAGTGACTCTCGCCTCCGCCGAGACGACCTCCGCCTGCGCAGCCAGCCGCGTGGCGTCGAGGCGCGCAAGCGCTCCAGCCTGCTCGGCCCGCGCGGCCGCCGTTTCGCCCTCATTGCGATTGCGCAAAGGCACCGTCACGGTCGCGCCGGCCGACACGTAGTGAAACACCCCGTGCACGCGCTCGACGAGGCCGGCATCAGCGAGACCGTTCTGCGGAAAGCCCGCGTCCATTCGCATGTAGCTGCCAAACAGACTGACGTCGACTCGACCCTCGGTGGCGGCGCGTTCGACGCGCGCCTCGGCGAGACGCAGATCGGCATCGGCGGATCGCACGTCCGTGCGTCGTTCGAGGAGACCGGCGCTCGTCTGCGACACTTCGGCAGCCGCCGTCTCCTGAATCGCCGGCAGGGCCAGTGTCTCGAGCGTGTCGCGCAGTTGTAAAGGAGAGTTCGCCGCAAGACCCATGGTCTTCTTCAATTCGATCATGGAGGCCTCGGCCCGACCAACCGAGAGGAGTCGGTCCGCCTCGTATCGATGAAGTTCGACTTCCATCTGGTCACGTTCGAGTGGAGGCAGCGCTCCCTGATCGGCGCGCTGACGGACCAACTCGAACTCCCGCGAGACGCGTTCAACCGCGCGATCGGACACCTCGAGCTCGCGCACCGCAGCAGCGGCTGCGCCGTAGCGGACGCGAACGTCGTTGGCCAGCAAACGGATTCGCTCGTCGACCGACCGCTCCATCGCCTCGAGCTCTCGATCGGCTACCGCCACTCGAGCTGAACGGCGGAACAAATCCAGCGGCCATTGCACTTGCGCCGTCGTCAGATTGTCGGTGCCCGTCGGCTCCTCTCGGCGCTCGATCGAGACGCTCGGGTTCGGCCGCAGGCCGGCTTGCAGACGCCGCCCGCGCGCGGCATCCACATCCGTTCTGGAAGCGCGCAACCAGGGTTCGCCTGCGACCGCACGACTGATCGCCTGCGCCAGCGACAGGCCGCTCTCGCGATCGAGGAAACGATCGGCCAACACGCTCGTCGTCTCACGCCCCTGTGCCGCTGCGAAGGACGCCATCAGGACTCCGCTCGCCACGAGCGTGGCAATTCTCACTCGTGTCGTAGTCATTGCACTGCTCCCTGGAAAGACACCGACCCCTGCCCCGCCGGACCGTTCCATTCGATCGTCATCGGCCACGCTCCAGCCATTCCGAACTCCGCGGTGCCCTCGTACCGGCCTGCCACGCCGGTGGGCCGGACCTCCATGCCGCTCGACATGATCATCCCCGGCATCGACATGTTGCCGCTACCTCGCACGCTGCCCACATCAATGAGCGCACCGCCACGTCTGAACTCCACCGTGAACGTGTTTCTTCCAAGATGAAGCGATCCGGTGGCCGATCGAAGCGCGATTTCGAGGTCGCCAGACTGCATCTGCTGTACGACGACGCCAGAGGATGCCGTCGTTGTCGCTGGTGTCCCTCGCACACGCTGCCACCTCCAGACTCCAACGGCACCTCCGGCCGCCAGCAAAAGCACGACGACCGCAATCGCGGCAGGTCGCCACAACGTCGTCGGCGCTTCAGCCGGGGCCTCGTGTTGAAGACCGAGCTGGCGCTCCCGAATCCAGAAGAAGATCACCGGCGTGACGACCAGCACGTGCAGTAACGAGGAGACCATGCCTCCGAGCACGGGCGTCGCCAACGGCTTCATCACTTCTGCACCAACGCGAGTGCTCCACATGATGGGTAGGAGCCCGGCGATGACCGTCGAGACCGTCATCACCTTTGGACGCAGGCGTAGCAGCGCACCGTCCACGACCGCCTCTCGGAGGGCGGCGCGCGTGAGATGGCCGCCGAGCGCCGCTCGCTTTCGCTCGACGGCGTCTTCGAGATAAATGACCATCACCACGCCGGTCTGCACGGCGGTGCCAAACAAGGCGATGAACCCGACCCATACCGCCACCGAGAAGTTGTAGCCAAGCAGCCACAGCAGATAGACGCCACCGCTGAGCGCAAACGGCACGGCGAGCAGCACATGTGCCGCCTCGATGGCCGAGCCGTACGTGAAGTACAGCAGCACGAAGATCACCACCACCACGATCGGGAGAACCATCTGGAGCCGTTGCCGGGCGTGCTCCTGGTTCTCCCAGCGGCCACTCCAGCCCACGTAGTAGCCGGCCGGAAGCGAGACGCGACTTGCGACTGC
>JBEBGB010000608.1:0-3340 GCA_040081675.1 Vicinamibacterales bacterium | reverse complement strand
GAGAACGGCGAGTGGCGCTACCTCGGCGGCAACGCGGGTCACACGCGGTCGTCAACACTGAGTCAGATCAACGCGTCGAATTTCGCCAAGCTCAAAGTGGCGTGGGTGTTCCACGGCGATAACTTTGGTCCCGGCCTCGAATTCACCGCACGTGCGACGCCGGTCTTCGCCGACGGCGTTCTCTACACGGTCATAGGGCAGCGCCGCCAGGTCGTGGCGATCGACGCTGCGAGCGGCGAGACGAAGTGGACCTTCCGCGAGCCGGACACGAGCCGTTACTACCGCTCGCCTCGGACCGACTTCGGGAAGGGCGTGTCGTACGCGAAAGTGGATGGGCGAGGCGTCATTTACATCTCGACGCCAGGCTTCTTTCTCTGGGCGCTCGACGCGCAGACTGGCCGGCCGCTGGAGAACTGGGGCACGACGCCCGTGCCGCTCAAGAATTTTCCCAGGAGCGGCGTGATCGACATGATTCCGGACTTGGTGCGCGACTGGGATCCCTGGAAGAACTGGAAGGGCGAGCCGTACGATCCCGATTACGGATTGCCGCGCAAACTTGGTGAGGTCACTTCTTCCTCGCCGCCCATCGTCGTCAACGGCGTGGTGGTGGTGCTGGCGGGACACGAACCGAGCTACGACCAAACGCGCATCGAGAACGTACCGGCCGACATCCAGGGTTACGACGCGAAGACCGGCAAGCACCTGTGGAAGTTCCACGTCATCCCTCGTGCGGGGGAGTTCGGCAACGACACGTGGGGCAACGACTCGTGGAAATGGTCGGGCAACATCGCCAATTGGGCGCCGGCGGCGGCCGACCCGGAGCGCGGGCTGGTCTACATCGTCACCAACGCGTCAACCTACCAGTTCTACACCGGCCATCGCCCAGGGAATAATCTGTTCGGGGGCAGCGTCCTTGCGCTCGACGTCAAGACCGGCAAGCGCAAGTGGCACTTCCAGGTGCACCACAGCGAGCAGTGGAACTACGACATCCCCACCGCCCCGATGCTGATGGACCTGACGGTCAACGGGAGGAAGGTCCCCGCGCTCATCCAGAACACGAAGCAGGGGCTGGTCTTCGCATTCAACCGCGAAACGGGCGAGCCCATCTGGCCGATCGAAGAGCGACCGGTGGTGCAGACCGAGGTGCCTGGCAACTACACGTCGCCGACGCAGCCGTACCCCACCAAGCCCGAACCGCTCGACCCCATCGTGACCAACGGCATCACCGACGAGTTCATCATCGACTACACGCCAGAGCTGAGGCTGCGGGCGAAAGAGATTCTCAGCAAGTTCCGGGTTGGCGGCTTGTACATGCCGCCACTCCCCTACCCGCACAAGAACTCGTTCATCAACAACGTCGGCTGCGTGGGCGGGTTGAACATCTACCATCCACCAACGGCGGACCCGACGACCGGCATCATGTATGCCCCGCACGCCCGTTCGTGCTCGGCGCCGTCGTATCTGGTGCCAACCGAAGGCAAGGACGAAGAGCGCACCGAGTTTGCCGGCAAGAGTGAGGAAGCGTGGCGCGGCCGCGACCGCGTCACGCCGACGACCGGCACGACGGTGGCGGCATACAAGCAAGGTGGTCCGCGTACGGGCGTGCTCCCGCTCATCGACGGCCTGCCGGTATACAAACCGTACTTCCAGGGTCTCGCGGCGTACGACATGAACACCGGTGAGAAGCTCTGGGACATCCCGGTCGGCAACACGCCCGCGCGGATCAAGAACCATCCCATGCTGCGTGAGGTCGACACCTCGGGCACCGGAGGCACCGGCAACTCGATTCAGATGGTGATGGGCGACTTGCTCGTGCAGACCTCCGAGGATCTGCGAGGCGAGGCGGAATCGAACGAGAAGGGAAACGCGCTGCTGCACGGGCGCGACAAGAGGACCGGGAAGATTCTCTCGAGTGTGGAACTGCCGATGCCCGGGCAATACGGCATGATGACGTTCATGCACGAAGGCAAGCAGTACATCGTGGTGCAGAGCGGCAGCGCTCGGCGCAATCAGCCAGGGTCGCTCGTTGCGCTGGCGCTTCCCTAGAGCCGTGGAGGCCGAGAGGATGTTGCAGATGAGTCACATGAAATGGCGAACCGCGGTGACGCTGTGGCTCGGGGCAGCCATGGCGACGGCCCTTCACACTGACGTTCGAGCTCAGAGCGGGTCCAATCCGTATCGCTCCGTGGACGGGCTGCAGGCCGGACAGGGTCCTGGCCTCATGGGAGGGCCGTGGGCCAAGTTGCCGCCGGGGAGAAAGATGGGTTCCCCGGGCGGCATCGAGATCGATACGGACGGAGCCCACTTGTGGGCGATCATCAGGTGCGGCAACGACGGGACGCCGTTGGGAAGTCAGACCTACTGCGACACCTCGGACCTGAACCCGATCTTGAGGTTCGATCCGCAAGGTAACGTGGTCGCCCAATTCGGCAGCCGTCTGTTCTCATGGCCGCACGGCCTGCACGTCGACAGGGACGGCAATCTCTGGATCACCGAGGCGGGAAACGGGCAGCAGACGCCAGGCGCACCCAAGCCCGCCAAGCCGGTCGGACATCAGGTCTTCAAGTTCTCTCCCCAAGGCAAGCTGTTGATGACACTGGGCGAGGCGGGAGTCCCAGGGAGCGACGGCGCTCACTTCAACGCTCCCAGCGACGTCGTCACCAACCCCAATGGCGACATCTTCGTCGTGGACGGCCACAATGCAAACGGCAACAACCGAATTGTGAAGTTCTCGAAGGACGGAAAGTTCATCAAGGCCTTCGGCAGCACCGGCCATGGGCCCGGGCAACTCTTCGGGCCGCACGCAATTGCAATGGACTCGAGCGGACGGTTGTTCGTCGCCGACCGCGGCAACCAGCGCATCGTGATTTTCGACCAGGACGGGAAGTACCTGAACCGATGGACCCAGTTCGGCATGCCGAGCGATATCGCGATCGACGGCAACGGTAAAATCTACGTCGCCGATTCGGAATCCGACATGAACGAGAACGCGGGCTGGGAGAAGGGAATCAGAATCGGAGACGTGAAGACCGGCTGGGTCGAGACATTCATTCTGGACACCGGCGACAATCCTCCGATCACCGCCGGCGGGAGCGGAGCGGAGGCCATCACGGTCGATCGACAGGGCAATATCTTCTCAGGGGAGCCGCGACCACAGCGGCTGCTCAAATACGTGAAGGTGCGGTAGCGGTCACCTGCGCGGTCCATGGACGGCGGACTGTTCCGCCGTCTCGGAGCCAGGCACTACACGAAGCAGTAGATCAGACGCTCACTGGGCGCCGGAGCGTCGGCGCGCGGGAGCTGCGGCGCCGCCGATCTCGACGGTGCCGAAGTACCCGAT
>JBEBGB010000607.1:0-3354 GCA_040081675.1 Vicinamibacterales bacterium | reverse complement strand
GGCCGACATGAAGACCCAGTCGGAGTTCATCGCGGACTTCGTGAAGTTCGTTCAGGACGCGAAGAAGGCTGGCAAGACCGTGGACGATGTGGTGACGACTTGGAAGACGCCTGCGAGGTACACCGGCTACGCAGCTCCACAGGCTGCGCGCGTCAAGGCAGACGCGGAGGTCATCTTCGGCGAGACGAGGTAGGCGTTCACGGACAGGTCGGGACGGTCGGGACGGTCATCACAGTCGTTCGGTGAGCCGAGCGCATTGAGCGATTTGCCGTCCGACCTTCCCTTCCCGACTTACCAGGGCGGGGGATTAGGCGGCTTGGACCTCATGCGGTGAGTGTCAATCCGCCATCCGGATCCAGCCCTGGTCGGCCACCTGCGGTCGCCGCGACAAAAACCTCGTGATCAGCAAAATCGTTGACTCGCTCGAGGCTGCCGTGGCCGGTATCGAGCCAGGTGCCACGATCATGATCGGCGGATTCGGCACTGCCGGCATGCCCGCTGAACTGGTCGACGCGTTGATCGCCCAGGGTGCCGCCGATCTGACCATCGTCAGCAACAACGCCGGCAACGGAGAGACCGGTCTGGCCGCCCTGCTGAAGGCGAGGCGGGTGAGGAAGGTCATCTGCTCCTTTCCACGCCAGACCGATTCGTACGTCTTCGATGCGCTGTACCGCGCGGGCGAGATCGCGCTCGAACTGGTCCCGCAGGGCAATCTCGCCGAGCGCATCCGCGCGGCCGGTGCGGGCATCGGCGCGTTCTTCACGCCGACGGGCTACGGCACGCTGCTCGCCGACGGCAAGGAGTCGCGCGTGATCGACGGCCGCCACTACGTGCTCGAATACCCGATTCATGCCGACGTGGCGCTGGTCAAGGCCCACAAGGGCGACCGCTGGGGCAACTTGGTGTACCGCAAAGCCGGCAGAAACTTCGGCCCCATCATGGCGTCGGCCGCCGCCTGCACGATCGCGCAAGTCGACGAGATCGTGGCACTCGGCGATCTCGACCCGGAGGCCATCGTCACGCCGGGGATCTTCGTGCAGCGCCTCGTCGCCGCGACCGGCAACTCGGTGTCGCGCGCATGAGGCGCTGGACGCGGGACGAGATGGCCGCGCGAGTGGCGCGCGACATTCCCGACGGCGCATACGTGAACCTCGGGATCGGGATGCCGACGCTGGTCGCCGAGCATTTTCCTCGCGACCGCGAGATCGTCCTGCACAGCGAGAACGGCATCCTCGGCATGGGGCCGACACCGGCGCCCGGCCAGGAGGATTCCGATCTCATCAACGCCGGAAAGCAGCCGGTCACGCTTCTCGCCGGCGGCGCGTTCTTTCATCAGGCCGACTCCTTCGCGATGATGCGCGGCGGCCATCTGGACGTCTGCGTGCTCGGCGCGTTTCAGGTGTCGGTGACAGGCGATCTCGCCAACTGGCACACAGGCGCGGCCGATGCCATTCCTGCCGTCGGCGGGGCCATGGATCTGGCCATCGGCGCCCGGCGTGTGTTCGTCATGATGGAGCACCTCACCAGGCAGGGCGAGAGCAAGATCGTCGGGCGATGCACCTGTCCACTGACCGGCGTAGGATGCGTGTCGCGCATTTACACTGATCTGGCGGTCATCGACGTCACACGCGCCGGCCTGCTCGTCGTCGAACGCTGCGAGGGTGTGTCGTTCGAGGAACTCGACCGCCTGACCGGAGAAGGAATTCTGATGACGGCGAATCAGTTCGACAACTCGCTCTAGCCGAATCGAATGGACCCAGGCCGCGTCGAACCGCCGGGCGCGCTCCCGATGGACGAGGAGACTCGCCGTAAACACCTCGTGCGCGCCGTGGCGGCGTCGACGATCGGCACGACGGTCGAATGGTACGACTTCTACCTGTACGGATCTGCCGCAGCCCTCGTCCTTCCGCGTCTGTTCTTCTCGAATCTCGATCCCTCCCTGGCGAGCATTCTCTCGTGGGTCACCTTCTACGCCGGATTCGTGGGACGGCCGGTTGGCGCAGCGATCTTCGGCCACTACGGTGACCGCATCGGCCGGAAGACGCTGCTCGTCACCACGATGCTTCTCATGGGCGCGTCAACGACGGCGATCGGCCTCGTGCCGTCGTACGCGTCGATTGGGATTTGGGGAGCCGTCTTGCTGACGGTCCTGCGCACGCTGCAAGGCATCGCGGTCGGGGGCGAGTGGAGCGGGTCGGTGTTGATGGCGGGAGAGTGGGCGGCTCCGGGCCGACGGGGTTTGATGAGCAGCTTCCCTCAGATGGGATCGCCCCTCGGCCTGATCACAGCCAACAGCGCCCTCGCCGTGGTGGCGTCATTCCAGAGCGAGGCGGCGTTCCTCACGTGGGGGTGGCGCATCCCGTTTCTCCTCAGCGTTGTGCTGGTCGCGATCGGCCTGTACATCCGGATCGGCGTGCTCGAGTCGCCGGTCTTCTCGAGGATCAAAGCCGAAGGCAAGACGGTGAAGGCACCCATCGCGCTGGTACTCCGCGAGAACTGGCGCGAGGTGGCGCTCACGGCGTTGCTCCGCAGCGGGCAACTGGCGCCGTACTACATCACGACCACGTTCATCCTGGCCTATGGCACACAAGTGCTCGGTCTCAGCCGCGCGACGCTGCTGAACTGTGTCTCCATCCGAGCGGTCGCGGCCCTGGCCGTGATTCCCATCGCGGGTCACCTCTCGGACAGGTTCGGCCGCAAGCGCGTCATCGCCGTTGGGTGTATCGGCACCGGTCTCTGGATCTTCGCCCTGTTCGGGCTGATGAACACCAAGGTCGTCGGCCTGATCATCCTCGGCCTGGTGATGGACGGCGTGTTCCAGGACCTGCAGTACGGACCACAGGCTGCGGTCATCGCCGAGAATTTTCCAGCGTCGCGCCGCTCCACGGGCGCTGGACTCGGCTACAACCTGGCCGCCATCACAGCCGGCGGCCCTGCGCCGCTCATCGCCGCCTGGCTGTTCAACACGTTCCACACGTCGGTCGCGATCGCTGCCTTCGGGCTGGCGACGACGCTGATTTCGATGGCGACGCTGCCGTGGCTGTCGAACAAAGCAGGCGCGCTCGACGATCGCTGACGCGCGCACGTAGTCGCGCGCGTGCCGCGGTCAGCTTCGTCTCGTTCGAGGCGTGCCATTTGGCTCTTTCGCACCGCCGTCCTACGCACGATAATTGGCTCCTGGCAGGAGTGCACCATGACATTCAGTGTGATTCGTCGCGTTAGGTTGGCCCTTGCGCTTCTCTGCCTGGTGGTGGTTCCGCACGTCGTGTCGGCGCAGGGCGCGAAGGTGGATCTGACCGGCGCCTGGGAGTTCGCAACGCAGACCGACGCCGGGCCGGGCGCCCCGGCCGTGAC
>JBEBGB010000099.1:0-12555 GCA_040081675.1 Vicinamibacterales bacterium | reverse complement strand
GCGCGGACGATGCGAGTGGCCGTGTCCACTGCGGCTCGGGGCACTTCCGGATAGGGATAGAACTCGGCGGGAGCGGCCAGTGCGTCTGGTGCCGGCACTTCGCAGGTGCTATCGCCATCATCTGGATTGCACACCGGAGATGGACACAGGTTGTAGCGTCCATGTGTGACGACGCGCATCGCGTAGAGCAGCTCACCGCCGAGGAATTCGAGCCGGACGATGCCGTGGTCGGGATCGTGTGGAAGCAGTTCCTGGAGCAGGAACAAGTTGTCTGGTTGCCAGAGACCGGGATTCTCGGCGAACAGCGCTTCGACCTCGCTGAGAGAGTTGACGACCTGGATGCGCGCTCCACTGCCGCCCTGATCGGGCTTGAGGAGCGCCGGCCAGGCGAGCGAATGCTCGAAGGGACGAAGCGCCGCAGCGTCATTGAACGTGAACGACAGCGGCGTGTCGATGCCCAGTGTTCGAAGCAGCGTAGCCTGTGCGCTCTTGCTCAACTCCAGCGCGAACACATCCGCGCCGTTCAAGACACGGGCGCCGTGTCGTTCCAACGACCGCATATACGCGAGTGCCAGGGGCACCGCTCGGGCATTGCCGCGCACGTACGCACTCGGGCTCGCCTGGTTGAAGTAGAGCCGCCCCCTTGGCGCCTCGTGATTGGCGAAGGCTGTCGTGGCGACGTTGAATGCCTCGAACGCGATGCCCCGACGCTCGAGCGCTGCGAAGAGCGGCCTCTGCCACTCGGGGTGTTCATGAATCACGACGAGGTCGGGCGCCGGTTTCGACATCCCACTATCCTAGCGAGTTCGCCCGACCCAGGCCTCCGTTCCGGCGCCGCCTGCGCCCTGAAACCCGGTCATCGCCCGAGTTGCAGTCCGATCAGTCCATTGATACGAAGATGCGGCTCCCACCCCACACGCATCTCGAGACCGAGCGTTACGCGGTTCGCGACAAGCGCGCGCACACCGCCTCCCGCTGTGAACGCCCCTTCGCTTGAGGTGTAGATGCCATTGAACAGGTGGTCGTTCGTACGAAACACTCCACCACCGGCGACGAGGAACGGGGTGACCGCGCGGGGGCGGCGGTTCCTTGGCGCAAGCACGTCCCACGTCACGTTGCCCGTGACTATCAAGTGACTGTGGTTTGGACCGTGTATAAACACAAGTTCCGGTCCGATACTGAACCGCGGAAGCAGATACCACCGAGCAGCACCCCCGATCAGACCCTCGCTCACAATTCCGTCATCCGCGAATCCGACCCAGCCAGCCGCAAGATCCACGGCGGGTCCCGGCCGATCCTGCGCGACGGCCATGTGGGCCATCGGTGCTGCCAGCAGGACGAACGCGAGGATCGCGACTCTTCCACGTTGCCCAAAGATGCCTGCGTTCGTCATCGGACCTCCCCCCGCGGCCGACCGCGGCTGTGACGCCAAAGGCACCATGTGCGCCCCGGCATGGGATTACCGCCTCCCTCCGTCTGTCGTTGCGCGCGTTTGCCTGCCTGCGTATCATCTGCCGCATGACGAGCCTGCTCAGGGAATGGCTGCACATTGCGCCTTCGGAGGTGAGGCCTCGCGCGTGACCATCTTAGGCGAGTCCGCAGGCTCGTGGAGTGTGAACAACCGCGTGACGGCCGCGACCTCCACCGCATTTATTCCAGTTTCCCGAGGGGCTTTGTGACTGACACGCGCACTGTAGAACTGCGGCAGCGTTTTCAAGCGCTGCACGCGTCGGGCTGTTTCGTGATCCCGAATCCTTGGGACGTAGGGAGTGCGCGCCTGCTGACCGATCTCGGGTTTCACGCGCTGGCCACGACCAGTTCTGGGTTTGCGTGGTCCACGGGACGTCGAGACAACCAGATTGCGGTCGAGGATGCGCTTGCGCACATGTATGCGATCGCCTCTGCGGTGAATGTGCCAGTCAACGCGGACTTCGAGGGTGGTTTTGCCATTGAGCCCAAAGAGGTTGCGGCAAACGTGGCGCGTGCCGTTGACGACACGGCCATCGCCGGCCTGTCTATCGAGGACTCCACTGGTGAGGTGGCTTCGCCGTTGTTCGAATTCTCCTTGGCTGTCGAACGTGTGGCAGCCGCGAGGGAGGCGATCGATCGCGACGAGGCGGGCGTACTGCTTACCGCGCGCACTGAAGGCTTCATCGTTGGCCGTCCCGATCTCGACGAGACACTTCGACGACTCACCGCCTTTGCTGAGGCTGGAGCCGATTGCCTCTACGCCCCAGGCATCCGAACCGACGAACAGATTCTGGCCGTGGTGCGCGCCGTTGCGCCAAAGCCAGTGAACATCCTGGTCGGCGCTCCGTTCACGACGGTCGAGCATTTGCGCGAACTCGGTGTCAGGCGCATCAGCGTTGGCGGCGCCCTTGCGCGTGCTGCGTGGGGTGGATTTTTGCGGGCGGCCCGCGAGATCGCTCAGCAAGGCTCCTTCGCTGCCCTGGGCGACGCGGTGCCGTTTACCGAGATCGACGGACTCTTCACGTAGACACTCGCGAATCGGAACCACGAATCACGCTTTCTTGTTGTTGAGCTGTCGATCGTGGCTTCGCTCGTTCGACCATCTTGTGTTGGCGGGCATGTGACCGACCCGCAGGAGGATTCGATGAAGTATCTGTGTTTGATCTACGACGAAGAGAAGAAGATGGCCGCGATGCAGAAGTCCGAAGCAGACGCGTTCATGGGCGAGTACTTTGCGTTCACGAACGACATTCGCGCCAAAGGACAGTACGTCTCTGGCGAGGCGCTGCAGCCGGTCAGCACCGCCACGACCGTGCGTGTGCGAGGCGGGTCCATTGTCACGACCGACGGTCCGTTTGCTGAAACCACCGAGCAGCTTGGCGGCTTCTACCTGATCGAAGCCCGCGATCTCAACGAGGCGATTCAAGTGGCGGCGAAGATCCCGTCGTCCAGGATCGGCAGCATCGAAATTCGACCGGTCGTCGATTTCAGCCAGAGCTAACGCGCTCCCGAATCGACGTAGCGCGCGGTCCCTGGTTCTTGGGCCTCTGTTCCGGGTCCGGCGGACCAAGAACGAAACGAAGAACCAAGCACCAGGGACGACGCTACACCAAGCCAAGCTCCTCCGTCCGGGTATACTGACGCCCACCCACTTCTCACGCGTCATGATGCCCGCATTCGCCCTTACGTTCGTCATTCCGCTCTATCAAAGCGCCGAGACAATTGCCGGTGTCGTTCATGACATCGAAGGGCTGACCATCGAGGGCGGCCACGAAATCGTTCTCGTCAACGACGGCAGCGCGGACACCACGAGCGACGTGGTCCGAGCCTTGATGCGCGACGCTCGTGTTCCGATCACCCTCATCGAGCACGCACGCAATTTTGGCGAGCACAATGCGGTGCTCACCGGGTGGCGTCACGCCAGCGGCGCGCACATCGTCAATCTCGATGACGATGGGCAGAACCCACCGGCTGAGGCGAAGCGGATGTGGGAACACGCGGTGGCTACGGGGCTGGACGTCATTTTCGGCCACTACGAAATGAAACAGCACTCGGCGTGGCGCAACGTCGGGAGCTGGTTCACGAACCGCATGACCGACTGGGCACTCGACAAACCGGCTGGTTTCTATCTCTCCAGCTTTCGCTGCGTGCGCAGGTTCGTCGCTGAACAAGTCGTCACGTACGCCGGACCGTACCCGTATATCGACGGCCTGATTCTGCAGGTGACGCAGCGCATCGGCTCGATCGACGTTCGGCATGAACCGCGTCGCGCGGGCAAGAGCACGTACACACTTCGTCGGCTGGTCAGGCTCTGGATGGCGGCGTGGGTCAACTTCTCGGTGTTGCCGTTGCGCGTGGCCACTGTTCTCGGGCTTGCCATGGCGGCCGCAGGCATGGTGGCGCTGGTTGTGGTCGCGTGGCTCTGGCTGCGCAACGTGGGTCCGAGCTACGGATTCGGCTGGCTGATGGCTGCGCTCCTCGTGTTCTCGGGCACGCAGCTGGTGTTGCTCGGACTGATCGGCGAGTACATCGGCCGCACCTTCCTCACCGTCAATCAGCGCCCCCAGGCGGTCGTTCGCGAAGTGTTGACCAACGCCTTGGAGCCCGCGTCGGAGGAGCGACCCGCGTTACACCACGTGCGTTGAGATCAGGATCTCTCGAAGCGCCAGTCCGGGATCGCAGGCGTGCGGCCAGGCGGGTTTGGCCTGTTCCACGAGTTGCCCGATGGTCGTCCCTCGTATACTGATGGTTCATTCAAGGAGAAGACGACGTGCTCATCAGCCCCGCCCTCGCTCGTGCATTCAATCAGCAGATCGGCAACGAGTTTGGTGCCAGCATGCAGTACGTGAGCATTGCGGCGCATTTCCACCAGCGCCAGCTCACGTTGCTCGCCAGACTGTTCCTGGAACAAGCCGACGAAGAGCGGATGCACGCGATGAAGTTCGTGCAGTATGTGCTCGACACCAAGGGCGATCTGCAGATTCCGGCCATTGCCGCGGCGACGCCGACGTTTGGATCGGCCGAGGACGCCGTGGCGGCAGCCTTGGCCTGGGAACAGGAAGTGACGCGGCAAATCGGCGCGCTGATGGATCTGGCGGTCAAGGAGAACGACTATCTCGCACAGAGCTTCCTGCAGTGGTTTATCGACGAGCAACTGGAAGAAGTCGTGAAGATGGACCGCATGCTCAGCATCATTCGCCAGTCGGGCGAGAAGAACCTGTTGATGGTGGAAGCCTACCTGGTGCACGTCGAAAAGGCGAAGTAACCAGCGCATGATCAGGGGGCGGGTCATCGCCTTGTTCAGGGCCGTCAACGTTGGCGGCCGCATGGTTCGCATGGCGGACCTGAAGGATGTGCTGCTCGAGCTCGGACTAGAGGACCCCCAGACGCTCTTGCAGAGTGGCAATGCGGTCTTCGGCGTGAACGGGTCTGCCGCCCGGAGCACGGTCGCTGCGCTCGAGGCGCGGATCGAGCGAGCCTTGCTTGCAAAGACCGGCATTCAGTCGGACACTTTCGTTCGCACCGCCACCGAGTGGGACGCCGCTATCGCGGCGAACCCGTTCGACCAGGCGCGTTCAGATCCATCCCACATGGTCTTGACCACGCTGCGTGCCGAGCCGAGCGAGGCAGCCGTCACAGCGCTCCGCGCCGCCATCAAGGGTCCCGAGATCATTCACGCCCATGGTCGTGCGCTCTACGTCGTGTATCCGGACGGCCAGGGTCAGTCGAAGTTGACCAACGTGGTGATCGAGCGAACGCTCGACACGCGCGGCACGGCGCGAAACTGGAACACGGTGTTGAAGCTGCAAGCGATGGTGACACGTTGAGGGGCTGGCCGTGGCGCTGACGGCCACCATCTACAACTTCGATATCGACCTGGCCGACACCGATCGCGGCGTCTACGAGACACTCGCGCTCCGCGTGGCCCGGCATCCTTCCGAGTCGGAAGACTATCTCCTCACGCGCGTTCTCGCGTACGCGATGGAATACGCCGATGGGATCGAGTTCTCGGCCGGTGGGTTGTCGGCGCCAGACGACCCGGCCATTACCGTGCGCGATCTGACCGGGGAGGTGATGGCCTGGATCGAGGTGGGCACGCCAGACGCCGAGCGCCTGCACCGTGCGTCGAAAGCGGCACCGCGCGTGGCGGTCTATGTGCACAAGGAGCCGACACAGTTCCTCGGACGTCTTGCCGGCGAGCGCATCCATCGCGGCGACGCGCTCGAGATCTATGCGGTCGATCGGGCGCTCCTCGCAGAACTCGTCGGGCGTCTTGGCCGCCGCATGAACTTCAGTGTGTCCATCGCCGACCGTGAATTGTGCGTGTCGATCGGGCCCGATACGTTCACTGGCGCCGTCACGCGTCATTCGCACGTGGACCAGCGTGGCTGAGAAAGGACAGGTCGCCCGACGCCGGCTCCCTCGCGGGCCGCGCGTCTATCTGCGTGTTCCGACTCCGCGCGACCGAGCGGAGTTCGTGGCGCTGAGTCAGGCCAGCGTGTCGTTCTATCGTGGGCTGGCGTCGCCGCTCTCCACCGCGCGCGCATTTGCGGCCTATGTGGAGCAATGCCGGCGACCCGACTATCTGGGCATGCTCGTGTGTCGGTGCGAGGACGACCAGATCGTTGGCTCTGTGAACCTGAGTCAGATTGTCAGGGGCACCTTTCAGAGTGCCTACATGGGCTATCAGGTGTTCAAACAGTTCGCCGGCCAGCGCTACATGACCGACGCCATGACGCTCGTTCTACGCGTGACCTTCACACGGCTCAGACTGCATCGGGTGGAAGCCAACATCCAACCGACCAACGCGGCGTCCATCGCATTAGTGAAGCGAGCCGGGTTCCTGAAGGAAGGCTACTCCCCACGGTACCTGAAGATCGGCGGACGCTGGCGCGACCACGAGCGATGGGCTATGACCGCGGAGCGCTGGGCCGAGTCAAAGAGATCGTCCACTGTCCCATCCACCAACTGACCAGATACGAGGATCGAGCTATGCGTCACATCGTGGCGATTGGAGGTGGTTCCTTCAACGCCCATCCGGATAACCCGGCTTCCGAGCGGTACATGCTTGGGTTGACGCGCAAGCGGCGTCCAGCGGTCTGCTTCATTCCAACTGCGAGTGCCGAGCCCGCGGAGTACATCGCGAAGTTCGAGGACTCGTTCTCGAAACTGGGCGCGACGCCGACCGTGCTGCGCTTCTTCACCCGGACGCCGAACCTGCGCGAGACGCTGCTCAATCAGGACGTCATCTACGTGGGCGGCGGCAACACCAAGAGCATGCTGGCCGTGTGGCGAGAATGGGGCCTCCCTGAGGTGTTGCGTGAGGCCTGGCGCAAAGGCATCGTGCTTGGTGGAGTCAGCGCCGGTGCCATTTGCTGGTTCGACAAGGGCGTGACCGACTCGTGGGCGGATGAACTGGCTCCGCTCGACTGCCTTGGCTTCCTGCCCGATACGTGCTGCCCGCACTACGACAGCGAGGCCGACCGTCGGCCCACCGTGCACGACCTGGTCGCTCGGCGCGTCGTGCCGCCGGTCACGGCGTTGCACGACGGAGCGGCCGCGCACTACGTCGGTCGGTCGCTTCACCGCATTCTGACGTGGACGCCGACCGCGAAGGCGTTTTCGATTCGCAACCGCCGCGGAGCGGTGATAGAAACCGAGCTGTCGGCCAGGCGTCTGCCGGCTCGCAAGTCGCGCTGAGGGAGACAGAACATGTTGACGAGAACGAGCCTGTTCGCTGTCGGCCTGACGGTTGTTACGGCTGTCGGTGTGCCGCGTGCAGCCACGCAGACCGTCACCACCGTGCTCGGTACAGGTGTCGCCGGGTACTCGGACGGTCAAGTCAACAACCCGTACGGCATCATCGTCGGGCCCGACGGAGCGCTCTATTTCTGCGACCTGGATAACCAACGGATTCGACGCTTCGACCCCAGGACGAAGAAGGTGACGACTATTGCCGGCAACGGCGAGAAGGGTTACGCCGGGGACGGCGGACCTGCACTGCAGGCATCGCTCAACATGCCGCACGAGATTCAATTCGATCGAGCGGGCAACCTGTATATCGCCGAGCGCGACAATCACGTCATTCGGAAGGTTGATGCGAAGACCGGCGTCATCTCGACAGTCGCTGGTATCGGAACTCCGGGGTTCAGTGGGGACGGAGGCCCCGGATCGAAAGCGCAGTTACGCCAGCCGCACAGCATTGTTTTCGACCGTGACGGCACGCTGCTCATTTGCGATATCGGCAACCAGCGCATTCGTCGACTGCACCTGGATACGGGTGTGATCGAGACGTGGGCCGGTACTGGACAGGCGGCTGAGACGCCAGACAATGCACCCGTGGCCGGCACGCCCCTGCGAGGGCCGCGAACGATGGCGATGGCGCCAAATGGTGATCTGTACCTCGCGCTTCGCGAGGGTAACGCGATTCTGCGAATCGACGCGCGGACGCAGACGCTGCACCGGATCGCGGGCACGGGCGAACAGGGCTACGCCGGTGACGGCGGACCCGCGCTGGCCGCGAAGCTTGGTGGACCCAAGGGTCTGGCCTACGCCGGCGGACAACTCTATGTCGCTGACACCGAGAACCACGTCATTCGAAAGATCGATCTGACCTCGGGACTCATCTCAACGGCTCTCGGCACAGGCACGCGAGGCGACGGCCCCGAGACCTCGCCGCTCGAATGCAAGTTGTCGAGACCGCACGGCTTGCTGGCCGACGCGACAGGTCGGCTCTATGTCACCGATAGCGAGGCGCACCGAATTCGACTGCTCGAGTAACAGACACCTAGGTTCCCGGTCTAATGAAGGCACTTCCGCCCGGCTGACCAGTCGGACTCTTGTGAGAAGGAGTGATTGTGATGAATCGCATGATTGCACGCTTTGTCGTGGGATCAATGGTCGCTGCTACGTGCGGCGCCTCACTGACCCTGCACGCTGCCACGCCGGCCGCGCGCTTTGTGGGCAAACCCGAGTTCAAGGAGGGCAAGGCGCTTGGGTATTTCATCTGGCGGGACGGCGATACGTGGAAGGTTCGTTGGACGACCTTCGGTTCACAACACCGCTTCACCGGCAACGTCATCGTCGAAGGCGGCGAGCTGAGGTCGTTCAAGCGCATCGACGTGGACACTGAACGGAAGGTGATTCGACCGGGCCATGCGCCTCGCGTCGTGCGCGGACCCCGAGGCCGAGTGCGCGCGGTCCAGCCCGGACGCGGTGCTGTCGTCGCCGAGCGCGATGAAGATCGCGTCAACCAGGAGAACGAGCACGAGATTCGCTTCACGGCGAGGACCGACGATGACATCGATGGGTTCGACTTCAAGGTCGGCGATCGGACGGACCGGATCCGTTTCCGGCTCGAGATTGACGGGCGTATGAAGTCCGACGAAATCGAAATCGGTGCGCGCAATTTTCATCCGGACGAGGATCCGCTGGTCGCCGTGATGCGGTAGGCTTCCGGCGTGAGGATATTGCCACCTGACGGTCGTCAGCCTGCGGTCCGACTCGCCGCCGCGCTGGCGGCCGTCGTGCTGTGTACAGGCCTTCTTGCGGGTCAGCAGAGAGAACCGCTGCCGAAGGTCGACCCGGCGTCGGTCGGCCTGGCTGTCGACGGGCTGACAGCCGCGACGACGGTGCTGCAGCGATCCGTGGACGAACGCAAAGTGGCTGGGGCCGTGGCGATGGTGTCTCGACACGGGAAGCTGGCGTACGTCTCGACCGCCGGCTATCAAGACCTCTCGACGCGCGTGCCGATGAACGAAGGGACACTGTTCCGCATCTACTCGATGACCAAGCCGGTCACCGCCGTAGCCGTGATGATGCTGCTCGAGCAGGGACGTGTCACGCTGGACGAACCCGTCTCGAAGTACCTGGCGGAGTTCGCGACGGCGATGGTGCGAGGCGCCGACGGCCAGACTCGCCCGCCGTCCCGTGCGATCACGATTCGCGATCTGATGCTCCACACGTCTGGACTCGAACACCGCACGTCTGAGGTGTACCGCCAGGCACAGGTGCGGTCGCGGGCGATCGGGCTCCCACAGTTCGTCCGCAACATCGTGTCGGTTCCTCTGATGGAGGACCCGGGCAGACGCTTCCGCTACAGTGAATCGACGACAGTGCTCGGCCGGCTCGTAGAGATCTGGTCCGGCCAGCCGTTTGACGCGTTTCTCGAGACGCGAATCTTCGCGCCGCTCCGAATGGTCGACACCGGCTTCTACGCCACTCCCGCTCAGCGTTCCAGACTGGCCACCGTGTATGCACCAGAGCCCGCCGGTGGCGGGTTGCGTCCCGTGGAGATCGAGGCGGTGCCGTTCACTGAAAAGCCCGCGCTCATCGAGGGGGCGGTCGGTCTGCTTTCGACCGGGCCCGACTTTCTTCGCTTCAGTCAGATGCTGCTCAATCGTGGCGAGTTGGATGGTGTGCGCCTGTTGCGCGCGGAGACGATCGATTCGATGGTCGTCAACGCTCTGCCGAGCGATGTGCTTGCGTCGCGCGGCAACGGGGTCATGGGCTGGGGCCTCGGGAACGTGAATATCGTCATGAAGCCAGAGGCCGTGCGCTATCCGGCAAATCGCGGAGAGTACGGCTGGGACGGGACTGCCGGAACGATCTTCTGGAACGACCCGACAGCCGGAACCGCAATCGTTCTGTTGACACAAAGCTCGCCGGCCGATCCGGATGGTCTGCGTCAGCGCTTCAAGACGGCGATTCAGGCGGCGATCGCGCGGTAGCAACTATGGACGCGCGCCGACGACAACGATGGTTGCCAAGGGAGTGACTATGAGTGCATTTGAACATCCAACACGTCGCGACGTCATCGTCGGTGCAGCCGCGATGGCGGGATCAGTCCTCGCCGCTGGCACCACACTGGACGCACAGCGTGGCGGAACAGGGGCGGCACCCAGTGGCCCATTCGCCAACGTCAAGGTGATGGTGTTCGACACCTTCGGTACCGTGGTGGATTGGCGTTCGGTGGTCATTGAGGAAGGCACGGCGCTATCGAAAGCCAAGGGCGTTACGCTTGATTGGGCGGCGTTCGCCGACGAGTGGCGCGGCGCGTATGGGCCGTCCATGAACCGCGTGCGCAAGGGCGAGTTGCCGTGGACCAAGCTGGACGTGCTCCATCGGATGTCGCTCGACACGCTGCTCGAGAAGCACAAAGTCACTGCGCTGAACGAAGCCGACAAGGTGCAGTTGAACAAGGTGTGGCATCGAGGACGACCGTGGCCGGATTCGGTCGCTGGGCTGACGCGTCTGAAGACCCGCTACACCATCGCGCCGCTCTCCAACGGCAACATCTCGCTGCTGACTGACATGGCCAAACACGGCGGCATTCCGTGGGACTGCATCCTCGGCGCTGAACTGGTGCGCCACTACAAGCCCGATCCCGAAACCTATCTGAGCCCCGTGCAGTTCTTCGACCTGACTCCGCCAGAGGTGATGATGGTGGCCGCACATTCCGGCGATCTTCAGAGCGCGAAGAAGGAAGGTCTCCGCACGGCCTACGTCCATCGGCCGCTCGAGAATGGCACAGGGAGGACGCCGCCGGCGATGCCAGTCGCGGGTGCCTTCGACATCATCGTGCAAGATTTCCGTGAACTGGCGACGACGATGGGTGTGTGACGGGCTATCCAGCGACGTTCGCGTGGGCGCAGGTCTGACATGGCACGTCACATCGAACGTCATCGATCTGAACGCATCGGGTGGCTGCGCGCAGCGGTGCTCGGCGCCAACGACGGCATCGTATCGACAGCAAGTCTCGTCGTTGGGGTTGCGGCGTCGAACGCGCCGCTCTCCCAAACCATCCTTGCTGGTTTCGCAGGGCTCGTAGCCGGCGCGATGTCAATGGCTGCGGGCGAGTATGTGTCGGTGAGTTCGCAGGCCGACACCGAACGTGCGGATCTGACGCGCGAACGTGGGGAACTCGAAACCGACCTTCCTGCCGAGCGACGCGAACTCACCTCCATCTACCAGCAGCGCGGTCTCGACGCCGACCTGGCTGCCAAGGTTGCCGAGCAGTTGATGGCTCACGACGCGCTTGGCGCACACGCGCGCGACGAACTCGGCATCAGCGAGATGCACGCCGCGCGTCCTATTCAGGCTGCGCTGGCATCGGCGGCGACCTTCGCCGTGGGCGCCGCGATGCCGCTGTTGACCGTGCTCATTGCGCCGGCGGCACACACCGTTGCGGTGGTCACCGTCGTCTCGTTGTTCGCGCTTTCGGCGCTGGGCGCCGTGGCGGCCCGGGCCGGCGGCGCGCCTGTTGTACGCGCGACTGCACGAGTCACGTTCTGGGGCGCGTTGGCGATGGGGCTGACGGCGGGTGCCGGCGCGTGGTTCGGAGCGGCCTGAGCCTCCACTGCCAAGTGGGATGACCGACTCCAGTCGGTCGCGTGCTCGCCGATATTCGTCCGTCCGCGCACTGTGCCTTCAATGTGCACGGCGGCCGCGATATCGTACGTACGTATGATTGACACACGTACGTACGCCGTGGGACGATCCGGGCATGGCCATCACCGCGTCCCGGCTTCGCGCCAATGTGTACAAAGTCCTCGACGAAGTGCTCGAGACGGGCACTCCCGTGGAGATCGAGCGGCGCGGCCGGCGCCTTCGCATCGTTCCGGCGGAACCCACGCGGCGCCTGGACCGCCTGGTCCGACGGCCGGACTACCTCAAGGTTGATCCGGAGTCGATCGTGCATCTCGACTGGAGCGATGAATGGCGGCCGTAGCCTACCTCGACACCCACGTGGTGGCGTGGTTGTTTGCGGGTGATGTGAAGCGCGTATCCGCGGCGGCGATGGAGGTCATCGAGGCAGATGAGCTGTTGATCTCTCCAGCGGTTGTGCTCGAACTGCAGTACCTGTACGAAACCAAACGCGTCGGCGAGAAAGCGAACGGGGTGGTCGAAGACCTGCGCCACCGTCTTGGCCTCCACGTGTGCGACCTGCCCTTCGTCGATGTCGCGAGCCGAGCGCTGGAGTTCTCATGGACCCGTGACCCGTTCGACCGGCTTATCGTCGCGCAGGCCGCCGTGCGGGACGCGAAACTCGTGACCAAAGACCGTGTGCTCAGGAAGCGCTACAGC
>JBEBGB010000606.1:0-3360 GCA_040081675.1 Vicinamibacterales bacterium | reverse complement strand
CTCTGTGTCGCGCCGCGAGAACCAGTCGGTGGACGACACGCGATGCATCGTCCAACCGCGGCTTTGCAGAAGCTCCTGTCGCAAGCGATGCCGATCGCGAGCTGATCCGCTCGAAGGACCGCGCACACCGTCGCACTCGATGCCCAGGAGGAAAGCCGCAGGATCGCCTGGACTGCGGACCGCGAGGTCCACGAACATTCCTGCCACCCCGACGTGGGCGACGACGTCGAATCCCTTCTGCCTCAGCACGGCACCAACCGCCTGCGCAAAGTTGGTCGATCGACGTGCCTCGGGATCGACCTCAGCACCCAGCATGCCGTCCCGCGCAGCGGTCAGGTACTGTTTGAACGCCAGGAGCCCGAGAGGGCTGCCGGGCTCTGCAGGAATCAGGTCCGGTTCCAGCGAACAGAACACTTCGGTCCTCTTCCTTGCCCGCGTGCACAGCACATTCACGTATCGATGCCCACTTGGATCGCTGATTCGCCCGAAGCGCCTGGGCATGTTGCCATTGACGCCGGGACCGTAAGTTGTCGAGATGAAGATGACATCCCGTTCCTCACCCTGGACACGGCCCAGATTCCTGATGAGCAACGGCTCGGCGCTCGTCTGCATCCGGTCGTGCGCGTCGGCAACCGCCGGATCGGACGCCATTCGCATCTCGAACAGCTCCTCGATCAGCTCCTGCTGCGCGAAGGTGAGGGCGATCACCCCGAGCGACTCCGCCGGCCGCATTCGAAGCTGTTCGACGATCGCGCCGACGACGACCTCGGCTTCGGCGCTGTTCCTGCGGTCGTCGCACGTGCCATAGGGGACGGCGTGATATCTCACACCAAGGTCGGTCGACTCGAGGCGAGCCGAAGGACAGACGATAAGGTCGCCGCCGTACAGTTCGCGATTGGAGAAGGCGATGAGGTCCGGATGCATCGACCGGTAGTGCGTACGCAGCCGGCGGACGGGCCGATACGCGCTGGCAGCCATGTCGAAGATGCTATCGCCCTCCCCGACCACCAGCGGTTCCTCGAACCCGGCCTCGAACCTGTCGAGCTCGATGCGGTCGAACACGTCGGCTGGCGGGAGCTGCTTCGGATCGCCCGCCACGACGAGCTGATTGCCACGTACGATCGCGCCAAGGGCTTCTTCAGGCGCGAGCTGCGATGCCTCGTCCACGACAACAAGGTCGAATTGCACGGCGCCGGGCGCCAGGTATTGAGCAACTGATGCCGGATCCATCATGAAGCAGGGCTTCAGTGCCTGGAGCGCGGTTCCCGACTGCTGCACCAGTTGACGAATCGGGATGTGCTGCCGCTGCTTCGTCAACTCGTGCTCGATGAGCGCCAGACCTGTCCAATCCGCCGCCGGACCCAGGCACACTCCCTCTGGAATCGCGTTGTCGTCGGCAGTCTCCGCCACGTGCTCGCGGAATAGAGCCGTCGCCTCGCCGTCCGCATCGATGAACTGCCGTCTCGCCCGCTCTTGGGCCACGCCGCTGAAATCGGACGGTTCACGGACGTCGGCAAGCGCGTTCAGGCTCAGTGTGTTGTAGAAAACGAAGCGGAAAGCCGTAACGAGATGATCGGCTGCGAGGGTTCCGCCCTGAACAAGATCACTCGCCCACTCGAGGCCCCGCACCGCGATCTCGGCGCGTGAGCGCCGGAAGTCGAGCCAATCCGTCAGCGCCTCGCGGTGTTCCAGCGCGAGGGCGACGCGGTTTGCGACCACGCCAAGCGACGCGCTCTCGGACTCGCACCGCGCGTACGATTGTGCGCAGGCACGGACGGCCTGGCGGGATACGGACAACTCGCTCGAGACTCGTGAGGCACGTTCGAGGCACGCCCGTAGTGAGCCGAGGCGGGGCTCCCAGTCCTCACACAGTAGCCACTCCACCGCGGCCCGCGGGAGGGACCACGTGCAGAGCGTCTCGGCGAACCGCGCTGCTCGTTCAACCGGTTTCAGGTCGGTCTTCATATCCCACGGGTCGACACCGATCAGACCTCTCACGTGCGCGTACGCGTGGAGGCGGGCGAGGTTCGCGCGATGGCTCTCGACCGTATCTGCCACAGCGGCGATCGAGGAGACAGCCAGATCGGCGCGCAGGTCCGCAGCCAGCAGGCACGTGAGCGTCTCTTCCAGATACGCGTCCTCGTCTCTTTGCGTCCGAGCCATGTCCTCCACGGAGGTAAAGGGAATGACGCCTGGCTCGGCGCTAGACGCTCGCTCGCGCATCGTCCTTGCGAATGCCGACAGCGTGTCCAGGTGGGTCTGATTTGCCGGCAGAGCCCCAATCACAGCCCTGAGTCGCTCGGACCTCGAATGAAATGCCAGATCTCGCAGTGCCACCGAACAGGCATCGTCGTCAGGAAGGAGCTCGAACACTTCGCGGTACCAGTTCGCCAGAGCCTGCCACTCGGTCCAGTTCGTCCGCGTCCCCGCGAAATGCGGACCAAGATGCTCGTGGCACCACGGATCCAATTCGAACCCGGCGCGCGCGTCCACATGATCGGCGGCGGCCCTGAGTTGACGGGCCATCTCCTGTGGGGCGACCTTGAGGTCGCCACGGGCAAGTGCGTGGTACATCTGCCGCGCCATGGCGAACTGCGGGCCGAGCGAACGCTGCCACGCCCAGGCGTTCTCGATCGCGACGGCGAACGTCCGCAGACGCTCCGCGTCCGAGAAGTGGAGTCTCGAGATGTCCAACGATCGATCGAGCTCGCTCTGCTGCCGCTCGATGTCCTGGGCTCGCGCCGCCGCCTGCTGAATGATGCGGTCTGCGCCGTCGATCTCGAGACTCGAGGTTCGCAAGTGCAGCGCGTCATAGGGTGCGCGCTCGATGGCGCGAACGCCGTTCAGCAAACGTGACACCGTCTCGAGATCGCACGGCACGTTGATGCCGAGCAACGCCGCAACAGCCGCGAACGCTTCCTCGCTCTTTCCGAGGATGCCTTCTGTCGCGCGTCCGCGCTCCAGGGCGGTCCGGAGCGCATCCACGTCACGAGCGTCGAGCCCTTTCGCTTCGAGGGTCGTCACCGCCCACATCAGCAGTTCGGGGATGCCTTCCATCAAGAGTCGCGTCGGGTCGCCTCTCGAGGTCGCGGCTGCGAGGATGTTGTAGGTGGCCTGCGCACGGCCCGCTGCCTCAACCAACCCGAGGAGCGTCGACCGCAGTCGATCGTCGCGGCAGTGAGCGACCAGGTGTGCCGCCAGCTCGCCTTCAGGTTCGGGCAGCGCGGAGAGCAGAGAGTCGGCGAGCGCGAGCCCTTCGAATGTGGGCGGGATCGAGACGCCCATTTCGTCGAGTTCCTGCCCGATCACCACCGCCTCTCGCAGTGAGTTCTCCAGATCCTCGAGCAGGCGACAGAACAC
>JBEBGB010000605.1:0-3364 GCA_040081675.1 Vicinamibacterales bacterium | reverse complement strand
ATTGACGATTTATGCGAATGGGTGTATTGATCAATCTTCTCGTCACCGCGCACTCGCTCTCAGGGCCTGTGCGTCCCACCCCTGTTCGCCGGCGTCATGATGACCCGCGCGAACCTAGCCACTGCCATCGGTCTCAGGCCCTTGGCAGTCTTGGAGACAACCTATGTCCAAGTCGAATGGCGAACTCATGTCCGTGAAGATCATTCCGAACGAGCAAAGCGGTCCCTCAGGGAAGCTTGCCGATGCGGAAGTGGTCTTCGAAGCCGAAGCTGGCCCGTTCAGCGGGTTGAAGTTGATTGGCTTCGCGATCTGGGAACGACGTGACGGCGGGAGAAACGTCACGTTCCCTGCCCGGCAGTACTCCGTGAACGGTGAACGCCGGAGCTTCGCGCTGCTTCGTCCATCGAATGGCGAGGTCAGCGCACAGGAAGCGATCAAGGAATGCATCCTGGCCGCGTACAGCCGCGTCCACGCTCAGGCCTGATCGATCCAAGGTTCCCCAGGTGGTGCGGGCTCAGCACCACCACCTGGGGGATCGTCGTCGCAGGTTGAACCATTGTTCCAGCCGGCCTCATGGCCGGTTTCACGAAAGGACAGAGCCATGGAGACCGCTACGCGCTTCGTCGAGCGACCGGCAGGTTCGGTGTCGATGCCGACGCCAGTACCCGACGTCGCCCGCGCGCTCTCCGCAACGGCGACGTTCCAGCTGTCCGAAGACGGAAGGAAGGCATCACTCCTGGCCGGCGGCGACGGCCATGCCATGCAGCAGATCACGCTGCAGGTTCCCGCGAGTCGTTTGCATCTCGTCTCGGTGGACCGGAACGGCGTCGCGCGTTTGAAGCTTCGTCCTCGATTCGAGATGGACTCCGAACGTGGCGTGGTCCGCATCGACTCGGCCCCGCTCTACGATTCGCCTCCAACCATTGAGGAGTTGTATCGAGCGGCCGCCAGGAACCACGAACTGGAGAGCATCTATTTCTCCGAACGCACTGTGGAGCGGGCCAAGCGACGCGACTCCGATCGTGAACGGCGGGAGAGCGTTGCCAAATCATTTCTCTCCGACAAGACTCTGCGTGCCGTCGTCCATCCGTCTCCGTCGCCCAAGAGTTGCTCTGTCGATACAGAGCGGGGACGCCTCTTGTTCGACGTGGCGACTGACCAAGGAGTCGCAAAAGAGGTGCCCCCCGAAGCCCATCGACGCTTCAGGGCCGACCTTCGAGCGAGGGATGAACGCAATAAGCAGGACCGAGCATCTCAACTGGCTCTGCACGACGAGAAGAAACGGTTCATTGCCGACTGGGTCGACGCGAACGGCACCGACGAACAACGGGTCCGTCACAATGCCGGTGTTCTGCCAATTGATGAAGCGATCGAAGCAATCACGAATCAAGTATTTGATGTCGTCGGAAACCTACCTCAGTACGTGCGCGATGGCGCTGAGCGGCTGCAGCGTGCACTGCGGGAATCGAGTGGAAGTCTGGATGTGGCGATCGCTCCTGCAGATGTGCAAGTCCGCAGTGCCAACGCTCCAAAGGCAACATCGACGCAGTGGGCGTTGGTGCAGAAGCTTCAGTCGCAAATACCAGATGCCAATGTTGTCCTCCGTGAGCACGTGCTTTCGTCAAAGAATCATCACGGTGCCATCTCGGTGTTTGGCGTATTGGTGACAAAAAAGATCGGCCCGCTCGCCTTGCGCAGGGAGTTCTTAGCCGACACGCTCTGATGCGACGACCGCCATGTTCGGAACGGCTTTGACAGTGGAAATGGCTGTGATTGACAGCCACAGTCCATCGGCGTAGATTCACGACATCTCTCGCTGTGGCCGTCCTGGCCACCCCTTCACGTCGCCCGACGTGAAGCCTCGTTCCACCTCGACGCCCTCAGGGCACGCAGAAAGGAGCACTCCATGAACGGGATAGGTGTGTCTACTGTCACCGCGTATACGGCTCACCGGGAATGGGCATCGCGCCCCCCCGACGAACGGTACGCCAGCGTCCACGCACTCTACGATGCGGCTCGCGCAAGACGCCTCCGCACCGAAGAGCGCACCATCGAGACCGTCTCACTCAGGACCGAAGCGGTGGCGTCCGACGCGCTCGCGTTACGCGACACGTCGGGTCGCCAGGCCGCCCTCACGCACTGGAGCTTCGAGCAGCTCGCCGGCATCGCCGCCGCGCCGCCGAAATACCTCCGGACGCTGCCCGCCGCGATCGCCTCCGACGCGATCAACGACGGGCTGCGGCGTCAACGTCGCGAGCAGCATCAGTTCCTCGCAGACCGCGACGATCCGTGGACCGTTCACGCCGTCACCTCTCCGAGGTACGCGCGAGTCCACCACGACCAGCTGGCCAGCCGGGTGCTCGACCTCATGGCCCTGCACCCGGCTTGGTCCTTGCCGCTCGGCTACAAGGACGGCGTATTCGGCGCTGAACGGGTTCCGTCCGGCGCCTATTTGGGAGACCGAGACATGTTTCTGTTCCTCGTGGACGGCAACCGCGATCTCGACGACCCGACCGACGCGTCGCACGCCGGCTTGTTCCGTGGATTCATTCTTCGGAACAGCGACGTCGGTGCCGCCGCCCTCACCCTGGATGTGTTCCTGTTCCGCGCCGTGTGCGGCAACCACATCATCTGGGGATTCCAGCACGTCGTCGGCTTCCGGCGCCGACACGTGGGTGCGTCGATTCAGGACGCGTGGACGACCTCCCTCGAGAACGTCCGCGGCGCCCTGGACGCAGACGTCGCGCACGATCGCCTCGTGCTCCTGCGGGCTACATCCCAGGAACTCGGGCCGACGCGTGATGCGGTTGTTGATGCGGCTGTCCAGCGACTCGAGCTGTCGCAGAAGCAGGCCGCAGAGGCGTACACCCTGGCGGAAACGTTCGAGACGAATCCTCGTTCAGTCTGGGGCTACGTGCAAGGGCTCACGCGTTTGAGCCAGCGCACACCCTGGCAGGACGGCCGGTTCACGCTCGATCGCGCCGCCAGCCGCCTCTTGACCACGGTCCACTAGACCCGGTCCGTCGCCGCTCGGGCGCAGCCCCGCGGCTCTTCCCACGACACAACGGGCGTCGGCTCAGGCCACGTCCCTCATCCGCCCCTCGCGATCGCCGTCGCGCAGGTGGCTGCCTCCGCTCCCAGAGCCGGGCGCTCAACCGGAGGTGTCTGCCATGCGCGACGGTTCCACACGCCGACGACGTACGAGCCCATCGCAAGTGACTTGGACGCCCGCGCGCGTCCAGGTCTACGACTGGCGACGACACGACCGCCTCGACGACCTTCGGGCCCTGGCCAAAGGCGCGAGCGGTCTCACGTGGTCGCATGGGCTGCTGCACGCATTGCTGGAAGAACTCCACGTTAGCGA
>JBEBGB010000604.1:0-3370 GCA_040081675.1 Vicinamibacterales bacterium | reverse complement strand
CCTGAAGCGCCAGGTGGCCATCAAGGTACTGCCCGCGGCGCTGGCGGACGATGCCGACCGGCTCGCCCGCTTTCAGCGTGAGGCAGAAGTGCTCGCGGCCCAGACCCGGTCGTGCTCAGACATCAAAACATCGTCGCCTGGCAGCGCGCCGATGACTTGTTCATCAGACTCCACCAACTGACGAGAGACCACTTCCCATCTTACGAACGCTTCGAACTCTCGAGTCAACTACGACGAGCGGCGTATTCCGTTGCTGCGAACATCGTCGAGGGCGTCGCACGCCGTTCAATGCGGGAGCGCGCTCACTTTCTCAACATTGCTGAGGCCTCGCTCGCCGAGGTGGCCTACTGCGTTCACGTCGCGCGTCGATTGGGATACATCAGCCCAGACGATTTCGCCGCGATCGACGGCGAGGTGCAGCGTGTATTCGCTCCACTGACGGGGCTTCTCCGATCGACGAGACCTTCCGAGCCAAGGGAATGACGTTCTCCAGGGTCCCAGATGGTTCCCCACTCCAAATGCTGTGCTGGCCCGCCATTACCGCCGTGCACTTTGGCTCCCTCGGCGCTTTGCCTACCGTGTTTGCCCCGGCCGTGCGCTCTGCCCGCCATGCCTGCCCCGCCAGCCTTGCCCGCCCTGCCTGAGTCCGCTCACTTGTTCGAGAAATTGACCTTCGGCACTTCGCGCGCAGCCTCCGGAGCCTCGAACAATTGATAGTCCTTGAAGCTGAAGATCTTGTTCGTGATGTTGGCTGGGAATTGCCTTCGCGACGTGTTGTAGACCTGAATCGCTTCGTTGTACCGCATGCGCTCGACCGCGATCCTGTTTTCGGTGCCGGAGAGTTCGTCCATCAGACGATTGAACTGCTCGTTGGCCTTCAGCTGCGGATAGTTCTCGACGACGGCCAACAGCCGACCGAGCGCGGTCGTCGTCTGGTTCGCGGCCTGGATGCTCTCCTCGGGCGACTTGGCGGCCAGGAGACGTGAACGCGCGTCCGCGATGTCCTTGTAGACCGACTCCTCGTGCGCGGCGTAGCCCTTCACGGTTTCAACCAGATTGGGAATCAAGTCGTTGCGACGCTGCAGCTGGCTCTGCACCTGCGCCCACTGCAATTTGATCGCTTCTTCCTGACTGACGAACTTGTTGTAGGAGCAGCCGGTCAACGGCAACACCGCAAGTGCGAGGATCATCAATCGAAAGACTGTTCTGCGAGTCATGCTCATCACCTCAGAATTCTACCAACTGGCTCCGCCGCCGCCGCCACCGCTGCGACCACCGCCAAAGCCTCCGAAGCCTCCACCGAAACCACCGCTGCCGCCACCGCCAAAGCCGCCGCCCCCAAACCCTCCGCCAAACGGCCCGACACCGCTCGACCATCCGCTCCACCCGCCGCGACCCCAGCGTCGAACTCCGCCACGCGGTCCGCCGCCGCTGGACCTGCTGATCACGATGAGGATGAGGATGAGCAGGATGATCCAACCCGACGGGATCCGCGGCGAGCGCACCTGCGGCCGGAGGTTGACGCGAGGGACACCGGTGAGCTGAACGTTTCGGCCTTCAGCAATGCGCCCGGCGATGGCATTGGTGCCAGCCAGCAGCCCCTGGCCGAAATTGCCGGTTCTGAACTCTGGCGTCATCACCTCGCGGCTGACTTGCCCAGAGAAGCCGTCGGTAATGAACCCCTCGAGGCCGTAGCCGGCCTCAACCCACACGCGCCGTTCTTCGAGCGCAAGCAGAATGAGGAGGCCGTTGTCTTTACCGCCCGGGCCGACGCTACCGCGCGCGCCGATGCCGCGTCCGTGATTCGCGAACATCTGCACCGCGTATTCGCGGACGTCGGCGTAGGGCGCCACGGTCTTCACCGTTGCGACCACGATGATGTCGCCACTGGCTGATTCGAGCGCACGAATGGTTTGCTCGATGCGTTGTGCGCTGGCTGCGTCGATGACGCCTGCGAAGTCGTTGACTGGCTTGGTGAGCTCGGGAACAGCGGCCGCGCTCGACTGCGCCGAGGCAGACGCCGTGAACAACGCAAGCGCAAGGACAACCGCGGCAGCTGCGACACGAGCCGCCCGGCACGCCCCTCGTCTCACGCTGCTCTCCACCGGTCGAGAGCCAGCACCAACTGTTCGACCGCCAGCAGGTAGTCGGGAAAGAGTCGGTCGGCTTCGTCCGCCGAAATGGTTCCCGCGGCGCCGAGTTCCGAGACCCGTGTGAGCACACTGGAGGCTGTGGGTGCCTGATGCAGCAAGGCCACGTTTGTCAGCAGGGCCGCCAGCGGTGGCGCCGAACGAGCCACGAGGGCAGCGACAACATCCGACTGCCCACGCGTTTCGATGTACGCCTCGCGCAAGTGCAGCAGATGGCTTCGTGCCTGCACTTCGCAGGCTCGCCGGAGATCCCCGGGATCGACGACCAGGCTGCTGAACGGATCACTTCCCGAGACCAGTTCATGATCGGCGAGGATCGCGCCGAACTCGAAGGGGAACGCGTCGAGCGAACGCGCGAATTCCTCTGTACCAACGATCAGCGGAGTGGCGAGCCCCTGCTCGTGCCATCGGGCGACGCTCGAGGCGCACTGCCGCAGGTCTGCGGCCGTCAGCGTGTCGACCACCGCGAGCGTGGCGACCGGGGTGTCTCGCCGCTCGCTCCCGCCGTGCACCATGAACGACTGCATCCGCCGACCAAAGATGGCGCGCAGTCCCTGGTCGAGCGCGTGAACGGCCTCGGCGTTTCGCATGTCAGGATTGTACCGACTCCGTAGGGACGGCGTCGTTACGGCGCGTCCACCTCGGCGGAGCCGTCAGGTCGTGTCTCGGTCGCCAGCCTGGTGAGTTCATCTAACTGTCGGGCTTGCGATCCGATCCCATAGAATGGTTCAGATGCGTCTGCGAGAGCTCAAGGTTGGCTGTTTCGGTGGTGGCACGGGGCTGCCGAGTTTGCTTGGTGGCCTGAAGACGAACCCCTGGGTACACGCCGACGCGGTCGTCACCATGTTCGATAGCGGAGGCAGTTCAGGCGTACTGCGCGACGAGCTGGGCGTCCTGCCTCCTGGCGACATCCTCAAGTGCGCGCTGGCGCTCGCGCGCAACTCGCGGGAGGCACGTCGCGTGCTCCTGGCGCGTCTGCCGACACTCGAACACGCCAGGCTCGGTGGACACACGGGCGGCAACCTCCTGCTGTCGATGATGCAGCGCTACAGCGGCGATTTTCTGCCGGCCATCGACGGCCTTCGCGCGCTGCTCGGCTGTCGTGGTCGGGTGTGGCCTGTCAGCGTGCAGCAAGCGTCGGTCTGCGCCGAGTACGCCGACGGATCGATGACACGCGGCGAAGTCGAAGTGGATGCCGCTCAGTCGTCGGGACGACCGGT
>JBEBGB010000098.1:0-12618 GCA_040081675.1 Vicinamibacterales bacterium | reverse complement strand
TGACGGCGCAGGCAGTGGAGCAGACCAGGTCGAACGCGTGGTGCAGCAGCTGTCGGCGCTGCTGCGCGACGGCTACAAGCTCGCGAACGGCGACGTGAAAACCGCCGCCGATCTGGTGGCGCGCGAACCGTCGGTCGACCTGCAGGAGCATTTTCTCAAAGGCAGCCTGATGCCTGGAGGAAAGCGGCGGATCGCGCCAAAGACGATCAACCAGCGTCTCTATCTCGAGGCGATTGATACAAACGACATCGTGTTCGGGGTCGGGCCGGCCGGAACGGGGAAGACCTACCTGGCGATGGCGCAGGCCGTCGCCTATCTGGTCAACAAGAAGGTGAGCCGAATCATCCTGGCGCGTCCGGCCGTTGAGGCCGGCGAGAAGCTGGGCTTTCTGCCGGGCGACCTGCAGGAGAAGGTGAACCCCTACCTGCGTCCGCTCTACGACGCGCTCTACGACATGCTGGACGTCGAACGCGTTGCGAGGTACCTCGAGCGGGGCACCATCGAGATCGCGCCCATTGCCTTCATGCGTGGTCGGACGCTGAACGACTCGTTCGTCATTCTCGACGAGGCCCAGAACACCACGTCCGAGCAGATGAAGATGTTTCTCACGCGCCTCGGTTTCGGCTCGAAGGCTGTCATTACGGGAGACGTGACCCAAATCGACTTGCCGACGGGACGCATGTCAGGCCTCGTGGAGGCCGTCAAGGTCGTTGGCAACATCGAGGGGATTTCCTTCATCCATTTCGACGACCGTGACGTCGTGCGCCACAAGCTGGTGCAACAAATCGTGAAGGCGTACGACGCCTATTCGAACGGGAACGTCGGAACGAGGGGCACGGTCGCTCCCGCTCCGCGTCCCGCTTGAGCGACATGGCTCCAGGCGACCAACGTCGCGCGCGTCCACGGCTGCAGGTCAGCGTCTCTGACGAGCGCGGGCGTCCTGTGCGCAGTCGCCTGGCACGCTGGCTGTCAGACACCGCGCCGGCCACCGCACGCGGTTCGGTGAGTGTGGCGCTGGTGACCGATGCACGGGTCCGCGCGCTGAACCGCCGGTACCGCGGCAAGGACTACGCGACCGACGTGCTGTCGTTTCTGCCTGGGCAGGACGAGGTTCGTGTGCCTGCGGAGCTGCGGGCCATCGTGAGCCCCGTACGCCACCTCGGCGACATCGTCATCGCCCGCGGCGTCGCGCGCCGCCAGGGCAAGTCGGCCGGGCACGGCGAGGCAGCGGAACTCCGGGTGCTGGCCCTGCACGGACTCCTGCATCTCCTCGGGTACGATCACGAATTGGACGGCGGTCGAATGGCGCGAGTCGAAAAGCGCCTGCGCCGGAAGGGCGGCCTTCGAGAAGGCCTGATCGAACGCCAATGATTCCGCTCATCGTCTTTCTGCTCGCGTGCGTGGCGGTCTATCTCGGCACGATCGACGCGGCCTTCAGCGCGTTGATGCGCCTGTCACTCCGCCTGTTGGCCGAGCGCAGCGACCGCCCAGGCACGTTGAGCGAGTATCTCGACGATCCGGTGCTGCTGTTTGCTCCGGTTCGGTTGCTTCTGGCGATCGTCACGGCCGCCGAAACCGCGCTGCTCGCACGAGGAATCGGCCTCTACGGTCCACAGCCGCTCGCGATGGTCTTCCTGAGCGTCGGACTATTCATCGCAATCTTCCTTGTGGTGCTGCCGCGCCTCCTCGTGATTGGCGATCCTGAGCGCGTGCTGGAATTGTTGCTCCCGTCGTTCAGGCCCGTCGCTCGACTGCTTGGGCCCATCGCGGATTGGACCTCGCGAGCTGTGCCCTGGCGCAAGGCCACGACCGTGTCGACTCCCGAGACGCAGCAGGCAGACACCGATGCGACGCGTGCATACCTCGATACCGCCGAGGGCGAAGGCATCATCGAAGGCGAGGAGCGACGCCTCATTCAGAGCATCGTCGACTTCGGCGACACGCTGGTGCGCGAGATCATGACGCCCCGCCCCGACATCGTGGCGATACGTGACGATGCGACGGTGGCCGATTTGGTGACCAGGTTCCGAGAGCAGGAGTACTCGAGGTTTCCGGTCTACAAAGAGAACCTCGATAACATCGTTGGCTTCCTGTTCGTCAAGGACCTCGTCGCTCTCCAGCAGCGGGACGATGCCATGCCGATCCGTCCGCTCGTGCGGCCGGCGGTGATCGTGCCCGAGAGCAAGCGGGTGCCCGAGTTGCTGAAGCAGTTTCAGCGGCAACAGACACAGATCGCTATCGTGGTCGACGAGTACGGTGGCACGGCAGGTCTGGTCACCATCGAAGACATGCTCGAGGAAATCGTCGGCGAGATTCGGGACGAGTACGACGTCGAGAGCGAGCCCATTGTCGACGAGGGCAGTGGTGTGTTCCTGTTCAGCGGCAAGGTCGACATCGACGAAGTGGTGAAGCGGCTCAGCGTGGCGATCGAACGAGAGGGATTTGAAACGGTCGGCGGCTATCTCATGACGAGACTGGGCCGCGTGCCGGGTGTGGGCGAGCGGTTGGACATCGATGGACTGCACGTCGAGGTGCTGGATGTGGACCGACGCCGTGTGAACAAGGTGAGAATGACGAAACCGGAAATCGATGTCGCCTCTGAGGTCGAGCGCACGCAATGAAGTCGGGTTTCGTCTCCTTCATTGGCCGCCCCAATGCCGGCAAGTCGACGCTGTTGAACAAGCTGGTCGGCGAGAAGCTGGCCATCGTGTCCGACAAGCCGCAGACCACGCGCACGCGCATTCTGGGCGTGCGCAACTATCCGGATGCGCAGGTGGTGTTCCTCGACACGCCCGGCATCCATCGGCCGCTGCATCGCATGAACGTGCGGATGGTGGATGCCGCGGTGCAAACCATTACCGAGGTCGATGTCCTGGGCCTGGTGGTCGATGTGACCGAGTCACTGGGCCGCGGCGACCGCTACGTGTTCGAGCTGGTCAAGAACGCCCCGGCGCCGGTGTTTCTGATTCTCAACAAGATCGACCTCGTGAAGAAGGTGCGGCTGCTACCGCTGATGGATGCCTACAGCAAAGAGGGCACGTTCGCTGAGATCGTTCCGGTGTCGGCGTCCACCGGTCTCAACGTGGACCGACTCGAACGACTGCTCATCGATCGCCTGCCTGAAGGGCCAGCCCTCTACCCGCTCGACTACCTCACGGACCAGCCCGAACGAGTCATGGCGTCGGAAATCGTTCGCGAGAAGGTGCTGCAGTTCACGCACGCCGAGATTCCTTTTTCGAGCGCCGTCGTTGTCGACCGATTCGAAGAGCCTGAAGGCGGCCCCAAGGGTCTGCTGCGGCTCTATTGCACGATTGTCGTGGAACGCGAGTCGCAGAAGCCAATCGTCGTTGGGCGCGGCGGCGACATGATCAAGCGCATCGGCACGGCGGCTCGTGAAGAGCTCGAGCGGTTCTTTGGGACACGCGTCTTCCTCGATCTGCATGTGCGCGTGAAGGCGGACTGGCGTGAAGATGAACGAGTGCTCCGAGAACTGGGTGTCGGCCGGCCCGGAATAGGCGATCACTAAAAGGCTGGTTGTGTCGGTGTTCCTTTGCGTTTTGACGTTTCTGTCGGATACAGTTGAGCCTTCGCCTGAATGCCGCTGTTCACCGCTGACGCACTGATTCTGAGAAAATTCACGATCGGTGAGTCTGACAGTCTCGTGGTGTTCTTGACGCGAGACCGCGGCAAGAAGCGGGGTGTGGCGAAAAACGCACGGCAAAGCAGGCGGCGATTCGGCGGAGCGCTCGAGCCGATGACCTGCGGCCGAGTGACCTATCGCGAACGGGAGCGTCGCGACCTGGTCTTCGTGCAGGACGTTGCGCCGACGCGTTCTCCGCTGGGGATGTCCACCACCGACAGCGATGCGTACGGGCACCTCGGGTACTTCGCCGAGCTGATCGACGAGTGGGCACCCGAGAACGATCCGAACGAAACCCTGTTCCGCCTCGGCGCGTCGATGGTTGACGCCCTGACCGCGGGGGTCGAGGTCGCGCCGCTGGCTCGCTACTTCGAGTACTGGCTGTTGCGGTTACAGGGAGTGTACGAGGCCGATCCGCGCGCGTCGGCCGGCGCCCGCGCCTTTCTCGAGGCGGCGCGCACGTGCAGCCCGATCGGGCTCTCTGAGGTGGCGGTCTCGGCCGTCGTGCTGCGCGAATTGGAAGCCGTGCATCGCGAGAAGATTGCGATGCACCTGGAAAAGGATTTGAAGTCCGCGCGCGTGCTGCGCGAGATGCGACGATGACGTTTCAGGGTCTTATCCTCAGGCTGTCGGAGTTCTGGGCGTCGCGCGGCTGCGTGTTGCAGCAACCGCTCGATCTCGAGGTGGGGGCAGGCACCATGCACCCCGAAACGTTCCTGCGCGTGCTCGGTCCCGAGCACTGGAGCGTCGCCTACGTTCAACCGTCAAGGCGTCCGGCCGATGCCCGCTTCGGCGAGAACCCCAATCGGGTGTTCAAGCATCACCAGTTCCAGGTCATTCTGAAGCCGGCGCCAGACGACGTGCAGAACCTGTATCTGGAGAGCCTCGAGGCCTGCGGCATCAATCCGCGTCAGCACGACATCCGGTTCGAGGAAGACAACTGGGAATCGCCCACGCTCGGCGCGTGGGGCATTGGCTGGCAGGTGCTCTTCGACGGCCAGGAGATCTCGCAGTTCACCTACTTCCAGCAGGCGGGCGGCATCGAACTCGCGCCGATCTCCGCCGAACTGACCTACGGTCTCGAACGCATTGCCATGGTGCTGCAGCGCGTCGACAGCATGTTCGACCTCGAGTGGGGCGCGGGTGTGAAGTACGGCGCCGTGCGGCTTCGCGAGGAAGTCGAGCAGTCCAAGTACGTGTTTGGCCAGATCGACATGCCGCGTGCCGAGTTCGGCGCGTTTCACCGCGACATGTTCGACAAGAACTATGGCTTCTCCGAGCGACTGCTGAAGAGCGGCCTTGTGCTGCCGGCGCTCGAGTACTGCCTGAAGTGTTCGCACCTGTTCAACATTCTCGATTCCAGCAACAGCATCGGCGTCACGGAACGAACCGCGTACATCCTGAGGGTGCGTCAGCTGGCACTGCAGATCGCGAAGGCCTACGTCGGCGACGGCGCCGGAAAGGAGACGGCCTAGCATGGACCGCGAACTGCTGCTCGAGATCGGTTGCGAAGAACTGCCGGCGAGCTGGTTGCCGGGTCTGACGAACCAGGTGGGTGAAGTGGTCGTCGCCCAGCTGCGAGAGCACCGACTCCCGCCGGAGGCGCCGGCCGAAACCTATAGCACGCCGCGTCGACTCACGGTGCGTATCGCCCGCCTCGCGGAACGCCAGGCGGATCTGGAGGAGCTCCTCAACGGTCCGCCGGTCTCGGCGAGCTTCGCGCCCGACGGGACGCCGACGCCTGCTGCGATTGGGTTCGCCACCAAGAACGGCACCGAGGTCTCGGCGCTCGAACGGGTCGAGACGGCGAAAGGTGTGTACCTCGCCTTCCGAAAGAAACAGCGCGGCAAGGCCGCGGTCGACGTGCTGCCGTCGGTACTTGGCGGAACGCTGCGTGGCTTGACGTTCCCGAAGTTGATGCACTGGGATGCGATGCTCGACGACGGCAAGGGCGAGCTGCTGTTCGGGCGTCCGATTCGGTGGTTGCTGTACACCTACGGCGGGCGAGTGATCCCGTTCGGGATTTCGCGCACACCCGGCGCGCAGAGCGGGTCGGTGCAGGACGTCACGACTGGCGCGGTGACCTACGGTCACCGGTTTCTCACGACGAGCGGCCGAGCGGGACGCGCCATCAAGGTGCGGTCGTTCGACGAGTATCGCGCTCGACTACTCGAGAATTTCGTCATCCTTGCGCGCAGCGAACGTCACGACAAGATTGCCCGCGAGCTCGATGCGAAGGCTCAGCGTCTTCAAGGACGCATCAGCCGCATGGTTCGTGCAGAATCGGGGCTGCTTGCCGAAGTGCCGGATCTTGTCGAGTACCCATCGGTCGTGGCGGGCACGTTTGGCGCCGAATTCCTGGAGCTGCCAGACGAGGTGCTCACGACGACGCTGATTCATCATCAGCACTATTTTCCAGTCGAGGGCGAGGAAGGAAAGCTGAAGAACGCGTTCCTCGCGGTCATCAACACCGAGCCGGACAATGAGCGCACGATTGCGCGCAACGCCGAGCGTGTTGTTCTGGCGCGCCTTCGCGACGCTCGTTTCTTCTGGGAAGCGGACCGAAAGACCACGCTCGAGTCGCGGCTCGAACGACTCGGTACGCTGCTCTTCCACAAGAAGCTGGGGAGCTACGGCGAGAAGGCGGGCCGGATCGAGAAGCTGGCGCGCTGGATCGCGGCCGAGGCCCTGGGGGCCGGAGACGAGATCGCGACGCAGGCGGCGCTCGCCGCGCGTCTGGCCAAGGCCGACCTCACAACCGACATGGTGCGCGAGTTCACCGAACTGCAGGGCGCCATGGGCGGCATCTACGCCCGGGAAGAACGCCTGCCCGAGACGGTGTACAAGGCGATCTACTACCAATACCTTCCGATTGGCGTCGAGGCGGACGCTGCGCCGTCGAAGGGGCAGCTTGGCAAGGCGGCGATCACGTGGGCGTCTGTGTCGCTCGCCGACAAGGTCGACACCATCGTTGGGCTGTTTGCGGCAGGCGAGAAGCCAACGGGATCACGCGATCCCTATGGGCTTCGGAGGGCAGCGCAGGCCGTCGTCAAGATTTTGACGGACCTGGCCGCGACCACCGGTGTCGCAAAGCCTGTCTCGGTCAGTGCGTTAGTCGAGCAGGCGTTCGCAGGGTACGGTGGCGCGCTTGCTCCGCAGAACGACGCGTGGCGTCAGCTGACGTTCGAGTTTCTCAGCGAGCGTGCGGTGCACCTCCTCGAGCGCCGTGGATTCCGTTATGACGAGATCCGCGCCGCGCTGCCTGCTGATCCGTCGACGCTGGTGCCCTACGATCTGATGAGGCGCGTGCAGGCTCTTGCGCACGCCCGCAAGGCCGACGGCTTCGAGGCTTTGGCCTCGTTGTTCAAGCGCGTGAAGAACATCACGCTACAGTTTGCTGCCAGTAAGCCGTCGTTGGAGGGGTTCCAGGCGTTGCGGGGCGTACTGTCAGAACCGGCCGAAGTGACGCTGGTCACCGAGCTCGAGGGCCGTTGGCCGCGCATCGACAAGGCGCTGCACGATGAGCGGTTTCTCGATGCCTTGACCGAGCTCGCGCACCTGCACGGAGCGGTCGACCGCTTCTTCGTGGAAGTGCTCGTGATGGCCGAGGACCCTGCTCTGCGGCAGGCCAGGCTGACCCTCTTGACGATGCTTCGGGACACGATCTTGATGACGGCCGGCGATATCTCTGAAATTGCGCCTGATGAGAGTCGATAAGGGGCAGGGTCTCTGAACTACAATCACAACCTTCTTTTCTTTACAAATTTCGTCGACCGACGGAGTCGCTGATGGCCAAAAGAGCTGCTACGAAGAAAGCTGCCGTGAAGAAGCCGGCTGCGAAGAAGGCGGTTGCCACGAAGGCTGCACCCGCCACCCGCGGTAAGAAGCACGTCTACTTCTTTGGGAACGGCAAGGCGGACGGCGACCGCACGATGAAGGATGTCCTCGGCGGCAAGGGCTCTGGCCTCGCCGAGATGACCAACGCAGGCCTCCCGGTCCCTCCGGGGTTCACGATCTCCACCGACGTCTGCAGCATCTACTACAAGGAAAAGTCGAAGATTCCCGCGGCCATCGACGCGGAGATCGCCGAACACTTGCGCAGGCTGGAGAAGGCTGCGGGGGCCGAGCTGGGCTCCAACGGCAACCCGCTTCTGGTGTCAGTGCGTTCGGGTGCGAAGTTCTCCATGCCGGGCATGATGGACACGATCCTGAACCTCGGGCTGAACGATCAGGCGGTCGAAGGATTGAAAGCCCGGACGCAGAACGGCCGCTTCGCGTTCGACAGCTACCGTCGCTTCATGCAGATGTTCGGCAGCGTCGTCCTCGAGATTCCGAAGAGCGTGTTCGAACACGAGTTCGAGGGTGTGAAGCAGTCGCGCGGCGTCAAGATGGACACCGACCTCGACGAGGCCGCGCTGCGGGAAGTGGTCGAACGCTACAAGGGCGTCGTCAAGAAGAAGAGCGGCAAGGCCTTCCCGCAGGATCCGATGGAGCAGTTGAAGATGGCGCGCGACGCCGTGTTCCGTTCCTGGATGAACCCTCGGGCGCAGGAGTACCGCCGCATTTACGACATTCCCGACCATATCGGCACGGCGGTCAACGTGCAGATGATGGTGTTTGGCAACACCGGCGATCGCTCTGGCACCGGCGTCGGCTTCACGCGCAATCCGGCGACGGGCGCGAAGGAGTTCTTCGGCGAATTCCTGATCAACGCCCAGGGCGAAGATGTGGTCGCGGGCATCCGCACGCCGCAGCAGATCCGCGCCCTCGAGCAGGTGATGCCAGCGGCCTACAAGCAGCTTCGTCAGATTACGACGCGCCTCGAGAAGCACTACAAGGACATTCAGGACTTCGAGTTCACCATTCAAGAAGAAAAGCTGTACATGCTCCAGACGCGCAGCGGCAAGCGCACAGGACATGCGGCGGTCGTCATTGCGACGGACCTGGTGGCCGAACGTCTCATCACGCCGAAGGAAGCGGTGCTGCTGGTCGACCCCGAGTCGCTCAACCAGTTGCTGGCGCCTGGCTTCGATCCGGCTGAGTGGAAGGCCCTTGCGGTAGCCACCAAGGGCCTGCCAGCCTCGCCAGGAGCAGCGAGCGGTCAGGCCGTGTTTTCCTCCGAGCGTGCCGTCCAGTGGACGCAGGAGGGCAAGCAGGTCATTCTCGTCCGCCGCGAAACGGTACCGGACGACATTCACGGCATGTTCGTGTCGCAGGGCATTCTCACCGCGACGGGCGGCATGACGTCACATGCAGCCGTCGTCGGCCGTCAGATGGGAAAGCCCTCCATCGTCGGCGCCGGCGGCATCGAGGTCGATGAACACGGGAAGCAATTCAAGGTCGCTGGCCAGACCGTGAAGGAAGGCGACTGGGTTTCATTCGACGGTCTGTCCGGAGAGGTCAAGCTCGCCCGCGTGGCGTCGAAGCCCAGTGAAATTCTGCAGGTCATCAACAAGCAGCTGAAGCCCTCCGAGTCGGATATCTACCAGCGCTTCGACAAGATCCTGGGTTGGTCGGACAAGTTCCGTCGCATGGGGATTCGCGCCAACGCGGACCTTCCGGACCAGGCTGAAATCGCCTACGCGTTCGGTGCCCGGGGCATCGGCTTGTGCCGCACCGAGCACATGTTCTTCGGTGAAGGCCGTATCCCGGTTGTCCAGAAGATGATTCTGGCTGACAACGAAGCGGATCGCCGCAAGGCGCTCGACGAGCTCCTGCCGCTGCAGCGTGAAGACTTCTACGGCGTCTTCAAGGCCATGAAGGGCTGTCCGGTCACCATCCGCACAATCGATCCGCCGCTCCACGAGTTCCTTCCCAAGCGCGAAGATCTCATGGTGGACATTGCCAGGCTCGAAGTCACTGGCAAGAATTCGAAGCAACTCGCCGAGAAGCGCACCCTGCTCGCGCGTGTCGAGCAGCTGCACGAATTCAACCCGATGCTCGGCCACCGCGGTGTGCGCCTCGGCATCACCTATCCGGAAATTACCGAGATGCAGACGCGGGCCATCATCGAGGCTGCCTGCCGCCTGCACAAGGAAGGTCTGAAGGTGGTCCCGGAAATCATGATCCCGCTCGTCGGGCACGTGAAGGAGTTGAGGGATCAGAAGGCGGTTGTGAACCGCGTCGCTGCGGAGACCATGAAAGCGATGGGCGTCAAGATCAAGTACCTCGTGGGCACGATGATCGAGGTGCCGCGAGGTGCGATGACAGCCGATCAGGTGGCCGAGGAGGCGCAGTTCTTCTCCTTCGGCACCAACGATCTCACGCAGCTCACCTTCGGGTACTCACGCGACGATGTGGGCAAGTTCCTGCGCATCTATCAGGAGAAGAAGATCCTCGACAAGGATCCCTTTGCGACGATCGATGTCGAAGGTGTGGGCGCCGTGCTGCGCATGGCCGTCACCCTCGGGCGCAAGGCCAGACCCGACTTGAAGCTCGGTGTCTGCGGCGAACACGGCGGTGACCCGGCGTCCATTCACTTCTTCGAGAAGACCGGGCTGGACTACGTCAGTGCGTCACCCTATCGCATCCCTGTGGCACGCCTGGCGGCCGCGCAAGCGGCGCTCTCGGTAAGGGTCGGCGACTGAAAAGCGCTACCACGGAAGGCACGGAGAAATGCAGGAGGTCACGGTTTCAGTACAAGGGCTGTCCTTGAAGAAGCCAGTGGCCTCCGTCGAACTCTGTGTGCTCAGTGGTAGAGCAGTTCTCGCTGGTGGCCCGCCCGCCCATCGCCCATCGCCCATCGCCTAGCTCGTGGTTACCATCTTCCTCAACCGCAACGGTCAGACCGAACAGGTCACGAGCATCGACCGTGCGTGGCTCAACCCGGCATCGACGACCTATCTCTGGGTCGACCTCGCCGCGCCGTCGATTCCCGATCTCCTGCTTCTGAGCGACACGTTCGCGTTCCATCCGCTCTCGGTCGAGGACGCGCGCGCTGAACTGCACTACCCGAAGATCGAAGCCTACGACGGCTATCTCTACGCCATCCTTCACGGAATCGGCTTCGAGGACCAGGACGAGGGCTTCACGACGCAGGACGTGGATTTCTTCGTTGGTCCCAACTACCTGGTGACGGTTCACAGCGGACGCTCCCGGTCGATCGCGGAACTCCAGGAGAACGCGACCCGCAACCCGAAAGTGCTCGGTGAAGGACCGGTGTCGCTGTTCCACCGCATCCTGGACACGATGGTGGATCACTATCGGCCCGAAGTGCAGAAGCTGGAAGAGGCGCTCGACGAGCTCGAGACGGCGGTGCTCGACCGTCCGACACCAGATGTCATGCGCCTGATCTTGACCGAGAAGCGGCGTGTTGCGGGGCTTCGTCGAATCATCACGCCGCAACGCGACGTGGTCGCCAGGCTGGCGCGGCGCGAGTTCGTCGATATCAGCACCGACATGTCCTTCCGGTTCCGGGACGTGTACGACCACCTGCAACGCCTGTCTGACGACGCGACGATGTTCCAGGACCGGATCACGGGCATTCTCGATGCCTACCTCTCGAATGTGAGCAACAAGCTGAATGAAGTGATGAAGGTGCTCACTGTCGTGGCGACGGTCTTCATGCCTCTCACGCTCATTTCGGGCATCTACGGCATGAACATCCACCTGCCACAGTTTCCCGGCAGCGACACGGCGCAGTTCTGGTGGCTTGCCGGAATCATGATTGCCGTTGTCGGACTGATGCTGGCGTTCTTCCGTCGCAATCGCTGGATCTGACGTGGGTCGGATCACTCGTCTCCCCTCCGACCTCGCGAATCAAATCGCCGCTGGCGAAGTCGTCGAGCGACCAGCCTCAGTCGTGAAGGAACTCGTCGAGAACGCGATCGACGCGGGCGCACGCCGTGTCTCCATCCACGTCGAGCTTGGAGGCAAGAAGCAGGTGCGCGTCGAAGACGACGGCGAGGGGATGGATCCAGACGATGCGCGCCTCTCGCTGGAGCGCCATGCGACGAGCAAGATTCGCAGGGCAGACGATCTGGCTGCCATTCTCACGCACGGCTTTCGCGGCGAAGCGTTGCCGTCCATTGCATCGGTCTCGCACTTCGTGCTGCGCACGCGCCCTCGCGACCGTGACAGCGGGACCGAGGTGCGGGTCAACGGCGGGCTTGTCGGGTCGGACGCAGAAGTGCCGGCCGCTGTTGGCACTGTCGTCGAGGTCAACGATCTCTTCTACAACCTGCCGGCACGCCGGAAGTTTCTCAAGTCCGACGGCGCCGAGACGGCGCAGGTGTCGCGCATCACCACGCAGCTGGCCCTGGCGTATCCCGAAGTCGGCTTCACGCTGACGAGCGGCCCTCGAAAGGTGCTTCAGTGTCCGCCTGCCGCGACACTGCGAGACCGGCTCTATCAGTTGTACGGCGAGCGCCTGGATCTGCTCAGCGTGCAGAAGGAGGCTGGAGGCATCCGGCTTCACGGGTTCATTGCCGCATTGGCGGAGCAGGGCCCGACGCGGGGACCCCAGAACGTCTTCATCAACCGACGCATCGTGAAGGATCGGACCATCGCGCACGCCATCATCGACGCGTACAGCCAGGCGTCGATCAAGGAGCGCAGTCCCGAGGTGCATCTGTTTCTCGAGATGCCGGCCGATGCGCTCGACGTGAATGTGCATCCGACGAAAGCCGAGGTCCGTTTTCGCGAGCAATCGCTCGTGCACGAAGTGGTACGACGTGCGCTGATGGACGCGCTCGGGGCCGGTGGTGTGCCGCAGCTGGAACTCCAGCAGGAGACGGCGGTCTCGCGCCCGTTTTCACCTTCGATTCCCGGCATACTCGGTGGTGGGAGTTTTCCGAATCGCTGGGTGCCCGGCGCTGGCGGAACGACACCGTATCCAAGGTCGCCGTATCCGGTGTCGACGTCGGAACCCGCGTCAGGATTTCCAACAGAGATCGGCACCAGCTCGGTGACGCCCGCCGCAGAAGGCGGCGTCGCCCCAATCTCGGGCAGCGCGCCTGACGGCTCCACGATTCGGCCGA
>JBEBGB010000603.1:0-3372 GCA_040081675.1 Vicinamibacterales bacterium | reverse complement strand
CGACAGGGACGCAAGTACCATCCGCCGGATCTGGAGTCGTCGCTCGCGGGCATGAAGGGGGTCACGCTGTCTGGTGTCGTCGTGTTCGCCATCAGCCGCCTCGAGGGGACCGACGAGGTTGTCGCTGTCGTCGAGACGCGAGGCAGCAGCAACGGTGCCGAGATCGAGGATGCCGTGCGGCGGCGCATTCGGGAAACAGTCGGCCTCGAACTCGACCGCATCGTGCTTGCGCCGCCGGGCACCATTCCGCGAACCACGAGCGGCAAGGTCCGACGCTCGGAGACACGCGCCCGGCTTGAAGCAGGTACACTGACGCGGTGAGCCTGTTCGACAAGCTACGTCCGGTTGCCGAGCGCCTCAGCGGCGTTGCCGCCGGCCCCGTGCCATTCGACACGGTCATCGACTCGGTCATCAATCCCACCGAGGTCCTGATTGCGGGACGCCGCACGCTCATGTGCGGGTCGAACAACTACTTCGGCTTGAGCTTTCATCCCGAGGTCATCGCGTCCGCTCAGGCCGCGGTTGCGGCCGAGGGTGCAGGCACCACGGGATCTCGCGCAGCAAACGGAACCTACGCCGCCCATCGTCGTCTGGAGAGCGCGTTTGCCCAGGCGTTCGACAAGGCGCACGCACTGGTGTTCACGACCGGCTACCAGACCAATCTCGGCATGATCGCGGGTCTCTGCTCCTCAGGCGACACGGTCATCGTCGACCTCGAGAGTCATGCCAGCATCTACGACGGAGCGAAGCTGAGTGGAGCGCAGACGTACACGTTCAGGCACAACTCGCCTGCCGACCTCGCGCGCAGGCTCGCACGGATCGAAGGCCGGTCGAACTGTCTGGTCGTAGCCGAGGGGCTGTATTCCATCAGCGGTGACGTCGGCGCGATCGGCGAAATCAGCGCCGTGTGCCGCGAGGCCGGAGCGTTCCTCATGGTTGACGAAGCGCACTCCTTCGGCGCCTATGGCACGCGCGGCCTCGGCTGTGCCGAGGCGCAGGGGACACTGGACTCCGTAGACTTCGTCACCGGCACGTTCTCGAAGGCATTGGCGGGCATCGGAGGGTTCTGCGTGTCCGACCACACGGCGCTCCCTCTCCTCCACTTCGCAGCGCGCCCGTACGTCTTCACCGCATCAGGGTCGCCCGCCAGCATTGCCGGCGTTGAAACAGCACTGCGCATTCTGCTGGCTGACACGGCTCTGCGCGCTCGACTCTGGGCGAACGTGCGGCACGTGCGCGCCGGCCTCACGGCGCTTGGCTTTCGAGTCGGTGCGACCGAATCCCCGATTGTGCCGATCGAGGTCGGCGATGCCGAGCGGGCCATCGCAATGTGGACTGCTCTGCTGGAGGCCGGTGTGTACACGAACATCGTTCTGCCACCCGCCTGCCGCGCCGACGCGTGTCTCCTTCGCACCAGCTATTCGGCTGCCCACACACCCGCGCAGATCGATCAGGCCCTCGGCGTTTTCGAGCGGGTCGGTCGCGAGTGCGCGCTCATTGGCGCCGCCGCATGAAGCTCGTCCTGATCAACCCGCGAAATCCGGTGTCGCTCTACGGCGACTACCTGTGGCAGCCGCTGGCTCTTGGCTATGTGGCCGCAGCCACGCCGCCGCACTGGTCGGTTGAACTGATCGACGAACAGGTTGAGGGCGGGCGCGACTACTCCACTGTCGAGGCCGACCTCGTGGGCATCACCGCGTTCACGCCGCAGGCGCCACGCGCGTACGCGGTCGCCGCGCAGTTCCGCGCGCGAGGCATCCCTGTGGTCATGGGCGGCATTCACGCGTCGCTCGTGCAGGAGGAGGCGGCGCAGTACGCCGACGCGCTCTTCATCGGCGAGTGCGAGCAGTTGTGGCCCACCGTGATCGCGGACGTCGAGGCCGGTCGCCTGCAACCGCGATACAACGGCGGAACCCGTGGAGAGTCGGTCGTGCAGCCCGATCGCCGCATTTTCGAGAAGTACACCTACGAGTACATCTCCGCGCAGACCACCAGGGGCTGTCCCATGGACTGTTCCTTCTGCTCGGTGACCGTCTTCAATGGTCGACTGTTCCGCATGCGGAACGTCGACGACGTCATTGCGGAACTGGCCGCCATTCCGGGCCGAGACATCATCTTCGTCGACGACGACCTGAATGGATTCTCGCGAAAGGCGAAGCAGCGGTGCCTGGACCTGTTCCGCGCAATGGTCGACGCGAGACTCGACAAGCAGTGGATTACACAAGTCACCATCAACTTTGGCGACGACGACGAACTGCCGCAGGCCGCGCGAGCCGCCGGATGTGCAGGCGTCTTTATCGGCCTGGAGAGCACCGATAAGGCGACGCTCGCATTGATTCGTAAAGACGGCACATCGCAGCGTCGAGGGGCGGACTACTATCGCGAAAATGTGGCGCGGATTCGCCGCCACGGCGTCGGCGTGCTGGGGTCGTTCATTCTCGGCATCGACTCGCAGGACCCGAACACGATGGTCGAGGACATTCTGCAGTTCGCCCGAGAGACGGAGCTGGACGCGCTGAACCCCACGATCCTGACACCGCTGCCGGGCACACGCGACTACGCCGCACTCGATGCGGCTGGCCGCATTGTCTTCAAGAACTACCCGCAGGACTGGGAGAAATACACGCTCGCGTTCCCTGTGTCGACCATGAAGCGCATCAGCGGCGCCGGTTTGATGCGCAAGTATGTCGAGGTGCTGCAGTTCTTCAGGCCGGAGCGTGTGGCCGAGCGGTACTGGCGCACGCGGGAAACCGTGTCGGCGGAAGCCGCGTGGCACGCATTCCTCTGGAACCGCGTCTGGACGAACTACTGTCTGAAGATTGGCGCCTTCAGGCAGTCACCCCTCGTCGAGTCCTACCCTGTTGCGCTGCCGCGAGCGGTTCCCCAGCGTCCGATGGTGGCGGTGTGACGAGCTAGAGCCACCCTTGGTCCCGATACCAACGGGCCGTTCGCGCCATTCCATCTTCGAGCATCGTGTCTGCCACAAAGCCGACGACGTCGCGTATCCGACCGACCGAGCACACGAACCCGCCGGCTTGAAACTCGGCAAGTCGTCCACCGTCAATCATGGGACGGGCGCCTGTCTTCCACAGCAGGTTGCCAAGTGCGGCAGCCGTGGCGAGTGCGGCGCCAGGAATGCGACCCGCCCTCGACCGTCGTCCGCAGACCGACGCAACGATTCGCATGATTTCCGATGCCGTTCTCGGCTGAGGATGTCCGACGTACATCGTCTCGCCGATCGACTCGGGCGACAGTACGGTCAGGCGCACTGCTTCGACCAGGTCGCCGACGTGAATCAGGGTGAACGACGAATCTCGCCGCATGGGGCTGGCGAGCACACGTCGCTTGGCCATCTTGAAGAGCGTCAGGAAA
>JBEBGB010000602.1:0-3391 GCA_040081675.1 Vicinamibacterales bacterium | reverse complement strand
CGCGGCCGACGACTGAAGAGCAATCCTGCGTGCTGGGCGGCGTGCTCGGTTTCGACAAACAGCTTGCCGAACGCCGGGTGCGCCAGGTCGTCGTCCGGGCGGCCGAGCACAATTTCGGCGTAGCTCGTCACCTCGATCTCACGCGCGCGGTCGCCGTGGTTCGTAATCGACAGGCGGCGCACTTCGACGTCGTCCTCTGGCGAGACAGCAATCTGCAGCCGGGTCTCGAATTCACCGTCGCGGCGGATGTAGGTGGCCTTGTCCAACTCGAACGTGACGTCGTAGTCGTCGGGCTCGCGGCCGCACGGCAAATAAGTCGGTGACCAGACCTCGCCGGACCATGGATCGCGCAGGTAGATGAAGTGGGCTCCGGCATCCGAGGTCCGGTCCTCCCGCTGCCGCGTCACGGCAAGGCCACGCCACACACTGTAGCCACCGCCGGCGTGCGTGACGGCGCTGGTGTATCGGCCATTCGAGAGAAAGTGCGTGTGCGGACTCGCGGTATGTGGCGATCTGAAGGTCCTCAGCGCGAGCAGCGGCGCTGACAACTCACGGGCCGAGCCTTCTGCGGGACGAGGCTCCGACACGATCGCCTCGCGTGGGACTCGCTCTTGCAGCAGCAACTCAGTGGCCTTGACGCGCGGATCCGAGTGGAATCTGTGGACGAAGACGTCGTCGCAGACGACGTTGGCCAGGGCCACGAGCGACATGCCCTGGTGGTGGCTGAAGAAGGCTCGGACGATCTCGAGTCGAGGCGTGGACGCCACGGGGACATCGAACGCCACCTGTCGCCTGCTGAAATCGAGCGCTTCATAAAAGCCGAAGCGTCCTTCACCGCCGAGCCGGTTAATCCGCTCGAGGTTGTCAACCGCCGCGGCCGGATCCACCAGGCTCGCGAGCGCGGTGGCATAGGGCGCCACCACGAGATCCTCTTCGAGCCCGCGCTTCAGACCCAGACCCGGAACGCCGAAGGCCTTGTACTGATATGTGCCCGCTCGATCGACGAGGGCATAGGCCGACTCCGACACGCCCCACGGCACCTGACGCCGCTTGCCGTGTCTGATCTGTCGAATGGTGCTGGCGCGGCAGCTCTGATCGAGCAGCGTGCCCGGGAAGCTGCGCATGACGAGCAGCGGCATCAGGTACTCGAACATGGTGCCGCCCCACGACATCAGGGTGGCCAGTCCGTCGATGTTGGTCACAAGGCGACCAAGATGAAACCAGTGGTGCTGAGGCACGTCCCCTTTGGCAATCGCGACGAAGCTCGCCAGCCGGGCCTCCGAGGCCAGGAGGTCGTAGAACGACCCGTCAGCGCGGCCGGGTCCGTCCGCGTCAGCAAGGCGATAGCCGATGGTGAACATGCGACGACGACGGTCGTAGAGACTTTCAAAGCGCATCCCGTCGGCGAGCCTGGCCGCACGGTGCGCCAGCCCGCCAAGTCCGATGGCCAGTTCGGTGCCGGTCACACCCTCCGGCTCGCGAGCCATGGCGATCGCGTCGGCGAGCGCCTGCTTCCAGAACGCGAGGTCCGCTGGCACCGGCTCGGTCGGAAGCGTATCGCTGACGATGTCGATATCCACAAGGCGACGGCCGATCGCTTCGAGCGGATCGAGGTCGTGGAGCGCGGTCTTCCCGATCGACACCGTCCGTCTGGCGAGCTGATTGAGGTCTGCGACCTGACGGCGGCCCTCGGTGTCGGCGTCGCTCTTGGCCGACGCGAGCATCAGGAGTTCCGCTGCGTCGATGACGCCAGCAAGGCGCTGCTCCACCGTTTGCGGATGCTCGATGATCTGCCGAAGGCCCTGTGACAACGTGATCAGGGCCGCGGCCAGGTTGCCGCTGTCCACGGTCGACACGTAGTGCGGGCGCATCGCCACACGCGTTGTCGTGTCGTACCAGTTCAGGAAATGTCCTTCGTACCGCTCCAGCCCTTCGATCGTCGTCATCGTGCGATCGAGGTACGTGATCAGTGCCGATGTCGAGAGGTAGCCGAAGTCATGGGCGGCGAGTGTCGACAGCAGGCTCATCCCGATATTGGTCGGTGAGGTACGGTGCGCCAGTTGCGCCGGCACCGCCCCCCCTTCCTGGTAGTTGTCCGGAGGGAGCCAGCCCTCCTCGGCGGTGACGAAGGTTTCGAAGTAACGCCACGTCTTTCGCGCCGTGCGCCGTAGGCAGGCACGCTCGTCGTCGTCGAGGCGACGCTGGCGTGGACCGACGGGACGACTGAGCCAGTAGGCGACGGCCGGCGCGACCATCCACAGCGCCAGGAACGGAGCGGCTGAGGGCAGCGCCGCTGGTTGCGCGGCGACGATGAGCACCAGCATCACGACCGCGATGATCGGACTGGCCATCATGGCGACGACAAAACCCAGTGCGCCTCTTCGGCCAGCGAGCCCGACCGATCGTTCCGCGCTTGCGGCGGCCGTCTCCCACTCGAGCAGGCGGCGCCTCGTGACCACGAGGCGCGCCAGCGTGAGCACGATGGCGTGCGCTGTTTCCCAGGCGTTGTTGGCCAGGAAGGTCAGGCCAAGCGCGACCTGAGCCAGGGCGGTCGCCGAGTCGTCGCGAAGATTGCGCCAGAACACCGGGAACGACTGCGCCTTGCGCGGCCCGACCAGCAGCCGGCCGAGGAGAGGCAATAGTTGCGAGGCGATGACGACCAGAACCGCCATCACCCAGAAGGCGCGAGGCGGCGGCAGCACCGTCCACGCCGCCGCAAGCAGCGTCAGCAGCGTCGGGGCAACGAGGCTGCGGCGCAGGTTGTCGAGAATCTTCCACCGGCTGATGAGAGGCAGGGTGTTCCGGGTGATGCCGTGCCTGGAGGGCACGAACGGAAAGAGCCAGTAGAGGATCTGCCAGTCGCCCCGGATCCACCGGTGCTGTCGCCTCGCGTGTGCCAGGACGCTCGCTGGATATTCGTCCACCAGCTCGACGTCGGACACCAGCGCCACGCGGGCATGCAGTCCTTCGAACAGGTCGTGCGACAGCAGCGCGTTCTCGGGCACGCAGTTTTCGAGCGAGGCCATGAATGCGTCAACGTCGTACAGCCCCTTGCCGGTGAAGCTGCCTTCACCGAAGAGGTCCTGGTACGTATCAGACACCGCGGTGGTGTACGGATCGACCCCGGTATGGCCGGCATACAGGCGCGCGAAGAGCGACCCCGCCGCACTCGCATAGGTCACGCTGACGCGCGGCTGAAGGATGCCGTACCCGTCGGTGACACGGCCGACGCGCGGATCGATGCTGGGTCGATTGAGCGGATGAGAAATGACTCCGATCAGCTCGCGGGCGGTGTCCCGAGGCAATCGCGTGTCGCTGTCGAGCGTGATGCAGTAGCGCACCTTGGGCAAGACGGCCGAGTCACCGACGTCGGTGACGAAACTGGTGTCGG
>JBEBGB010000601.1:0-3392 GCA_040081675.1 Vicinamibacterales bacterium | reverse complement strand
CAGTGGCCAGCGTCGCACGCGCACAGCCACTCCTCACCTACCGATGGACTCTTCCGCGCGGCTTCCCCGTGCCGAAGGTGCCGGAAGACAATCCGATGACCGTGGCGAAGGTGGAGCTCGGACGGCACCTGTTCTACGACACCCGCCTGTCCGGAACCGGCACGTTCTCATGCGCAACATGCCATCAACAGGCACGCGCGTTTGCCGATGACAAACCGCGTGGTGTGGGCTCGACTGGCGCGGTGCATCCGCGAGGAGCGATGAGCCTCACCAACGTGGCCTACAATCCCGTCTTCACGTGGGCCAACCCGACGGTCACGCGGCTCGAAGACCAGGCGCTGGTGCCGATGTTCGGGACCGATCCGGTCGAACTCGGGCTCGCCGGTCAGGAGCGTGCGCTCCTCACGCGCCTCCGGGCCGAACCGATCTATCAGCGTCTGTTCCCCGAGTCCTTTCCGGACGTTCGCGAACCGTTCACGGTCGGCCATGTCACGAAGGCCATCGCATCGTTCGAGCGGACGCTGCTGTCCGGACAATCGCCGTACGACCGCTATCGAACCACGTTCGACATGAACGCGATTTCCCCGGCCGCACACCGCGGTGAGAACCTGTTCTTCTCTGACCGCGTGGGCTGCTTTCACTGCCACGCCGGCATCAATTTCACGCAGGCGGTCGACTTCGAAAAGAGAGTGCCCACGCCGATGGAGTTCCACAACACGGGGCTCTACAACATCGACGGCACGGGCGGGTACCCCACGCCGAACACGGGCGTGCACGCCGTTACCGGCAAGGCGTCCGACATGGGGCGCTTCAGGCCGCCGACGCTGCGGAATATCGCGCTCACCGCACCGTACATGCACGACGGCAGCATCGCGACGCTCGACGAGGTGCTCTCGCACTACGCCGCCGGTGGTCGCACCATCGCCTCGGGTCCACTCAAGGGTGTGGGCTCGGCAAGTCCGCTGAAGAGCCCCTTCATCAAGGGCTTCACGCTCTCGCCCGAGGATCGCGCCGACCTGCTGGCGTTTCTCGAGAGTCTCACCGACGTGGCGTTCACCACCGACCCGCGCTTCTCGAATCCGTGGACGAGCGCAGCGACCGTCACGCGGCCGTAGAGACCTCTGCAGCGACCGCGGCCGATCGCACAGCATCGCTGAGACGCCAACCGTGGAGTCGACGCCTCGGGCAAATACCGTGAACAGAACGAAGGCGCGCGGAATATCAGTGGTGTGGTTCCCGTGTCCAGAGCCCACACGCTTGGCCGATGCACGCGCGTCGGTCGTTGAGGAGTTTACGTTCCCATGCGCATGATGTCTGTCGCCGCGTTGGCGGCGTTGTTGATGCTCGGCTCGACCGCTGCCGGTCCTTACGCCCAATCCGGCCAATCCGGATCGCCTCGACCGCTCGGGGCGGCCGCCGTCAGTCACGAGCGCCTCGCGCAGGCAGATCGCGAGCCCGGTGAGTGGATGGCTGGGGGCGGCTCGTATTTCGAGCAGCACTACAGTCCACTCGACCAGCTCAATGAGACCACGGTCAAGACACTCGGGCTGGCCTGGTCCGCAGACATCGATACCGAACGAGGCCAGGAAGCGACGCCGGTCGTGGTCGACGGCGTGCTGTACGTGTCAACCGCCTGGAGCATGGTGAAGGCGTACGACATCAAGAGCGGCAGGCTGCGCTGGGAGTACGACCCGGCGGTGGCAAAAGCCAAGGCGGCTGACGCCTGCTGCGACGTCGTCAATCGCGGCGTCGCGGTCTGGAACGGCAAGGTGTATGTCGGGGTGCTCGACGGGCGCCTGGTGGCGCTCAACAGTGCGACTGGAGCAGTCGTGTGGTCCACGCAGACCACGGACCCGACACAGCCCTACACGATTACCGGAGCGCCTCGCATCGTGAAGGGCAAGGTGGTCATCGGTAACGGTGGCGCGGAGTACCGCGGTCGAGGGTATGTCACGGCGTACGACGCCGAGACCGGTCGGCAGGCCTGGCGCTGGTACACGGTGCCAGGCGATCCGTCGAAACCCTACGAACAGCCGGAACTCGCTCGGGCCGCACGCACCTGGCGCGGCGACTACTACTGGAAGATCGGTGGTGGTGGGACGGTCTGGGATGGGATGGCCTACGACCCGGAGCTCGACACGCTCTACATCGGCACGGGCAATGGCACGCCGTGGAACCAGGGCCTTCGGTCTCCTGGCGGCGGTGACAATCTCTACCTCTCCTCGATCGTCGCGCTGAACCCGACGACGGGCGCCTACAAGTGGCACTACCAGACGACGCCCGGAGAGAGCTGGGACTATACGGCAACGCAGCCCATCGTGATTGCGGACCTGCAGTACCCGACAGGCAAGCGGCGCGTCGTGATGCAGGCGCCGAAGAACGGCTTCTTCTATGTGCTCGACGCACGCACCGGCCGTCTGCTGTCGGCCGAGAAGTACTCGCCGCTCAACTGGGCGACCGGCGTCGACATGAAAACGGGACGCCCCATCGAGGTCGACGCGGCCCGGTACGAGATCACCCAGCGGCCGGTCATCTTGTCTCCAGGCGCGCTCGGCATGCACAACTGGCATCCGATGGCGTTCCATCCCAAGACCGGCCTCGTCTACATTCCGGTTGCGGTGAACAGCGCGCCCTATTCGGGCCCGCGGCAGTTCAAGGAGAGCGAGAAGGGCTGGAACACCGGCGTCGACTTCACCGGTGGTGCCGAGCTGTATAACCAGCCCGGAGCCCCGGCGCGCGGAAACATCGAGAGCTACATTCTCGCGTTCGACCCTGTGAAGGGACGGGAGGCGTTCCGCATCAAGAACGCGGTCTACGGCGCCTCGGGCGTGCTGGCCACCGGCGGCAACCTGATCTTCTCAGGCAATCACAGCGGCGAATTCGTGGCGTATCGCGCGACGGACGGCGAGAAACTGTGGTCTGCTCCCGCGCAGGCTCGGGTGGTCGCCGGCGCATCCACCTTCATGGTTGATGGGCAGCAACACGTCGCCATCCTCGTCGGCGCGCGCGGCCTGCCCGACGGCCAGGTGCGCACCAACCCGTCGAGCGCCAACAACTCGCGGGTGCTCGTCTTCAAGGTTGGGGGCAGCGCGACCCTGCCGGCGGCGATGCCAGCGAACGCCACGACCACGTCACGCACGAAGATCGAGCCGCCGCTGCTCACAGCGAGCAATGAGACGGTCTTCGCCGGTCAGCAGGCCTACCAGACCAACTGCGCACAGTGCCACGGTCCCGAGGCCGTCCCGGGCGCGGGTTCGACGGCGCCGGACCTCCGCTACAGCGGTCTCCTGCCGTTCCTGAGCGGGCTCGGCGGCGCCTGGAACAACACGGTGCGTGATGGAGACCGTGCGCAGCGCGGCATGCCGGGCTTCGGCAGGTCTCTGCCTCAGGAC
>JBEBGB010000600.1:0-3403 GCA_040081675.1 Vicinamibacterales bacterium | reverse complement strand
CTGACTGTCACGGTCAATGCGGGCCAGGAAGTCTGGCTTCGATGGCTCGATACCAACGACGCCAGCAACGACCACGGACTGGCGATTGACGACTTCTCGGTGACGCCTCAGGGTGTTGTCGGTCAACCCGCCCTGTCCATCAACGATCTCTCGCTGAACGAGGGTGACGCCAGCACCACCACCTTCACGTTCACGGTGAGCCTCTCTGCACCGGCCGCAGCAGGCGGCGTGACGTTCGACATCGCGACAGCCGACGGACCTGCGGGTCAGGCCACGCAGCCGAGCGACTATACCCAGAACACGCTCACGAGCCAGACGATTCCTGCTGGCAACTCGACCTACACCTTCGACGTGCTGGTCAACGGCGACACCACGTTCGAACCGAACGAGACCTTCTTCGTGAACGTGACCAATGTGAGCGGCGCGATTGCGAGCGATGGTCAGGGTCGAGGCACGATTACCAACGACGACGCCCCGCCGCTTACCTTCATTCACGATGTGCAGGGCAGCGGCCCTGCATCTCCACTGGCCGGCGCCACGGCGGCGGTAGAAGGTATCGTCGTCGCCAACTTCCAGGGCACGACCAAGCTGCAGGGATTCTTCTTGCAGGAGGAAGACACCGACGCCGACGCCAACCCCGCCACATCGGAAGGCATCTTCGTCTTCTGCGGCGGGTGTCCGACCGCCATCGCCGAGGGACAGCGCGTGCGGGTGACCGGCGTCGTCTCTGAGTTCTTCAACATGACCGAGATCACTGCGAGCACCGCGGGCTCGGTCGTCGTCACCAACGCAGGGAACTCTCTCGCGCTGGTCACCCCATCGCCAATCGATCTGCCGATTGCCGGCAGCGTCGACGACTTCTACGAAGCGCGCGAAGGGATGAAGGTCACCTTTGTCGACTCCCTGACTGTGTCCGAGTATTTCGAGCTCGGGCGTTTCGGTCAGATCGTCCTCTACGAGGGCGGCCGTCCGCGGCAGTTCACCGAGGCCAACGCACCGAGCGTAGCGGGCAATGCGGCGAACGCCGATACGCTGTCGCGGCGGAGGGTCATCCTGGACGACGAGAACAACGCTCAGGAGTCGTATCTGTCGACGTCCTCGCCGCCAGGTCCGCCCGACGGTCAGCAGTCCGTGTACTATCCCCGCGCCAATGGAGGTTTCTCTGTGGGCTCGCAGGGGACTGACTTCTTTCGCGGAGGCGATCTGGTCAACGGACTGACCGGCGTCCTGCAGTGGTCGTTCCCCGGACTCGGCGCGAACACGTGGCGCATCCGACCAACCGCAGCGAACCCTGCGTCGTTCACAGTCGCGAACCCGCGTCCGGCGACGCCGCCGGAGGTGGGTGGAGCCATCAAGGCCGTGGGCATGAACCTGCTCAACTACTTCACGACGATCGACACCACCTCCAGCAACAGCACTGGGCCCTGCGCGCCGGGCGGAACCCTGGATTGCCGCGGAGCGGACAGCGTCGCCGAACTTGCCCGCCAGCGGGAGCGAGCATCAGTCGTCATCTGCGCGATCAACGCAGACGTCTACGGTTTCGCCGAATTGGAGAACACGACGGCGGGCGATGCGATCACCGACCTGCTGGGCGCGGTGAATGCACGCTGCGGTGGCGCGCATCCCTATCAGTATGTGAACACCGGTGGCACGCTTGGCACCGATGCCATTCGCGTGCAGCAGATCTATCGCACGGGCATCGTGTCGCCAGTCGGCTCGCCGCTGGTTGATCTGGATCCGGTCCACAACCGTCCTCCGACGGCGCAGACCTTCGACGTGGTTGATGCGGCGAACACGGCCTTCGGCCAGCGGTTCACGGTCATCGTCAATCACTTCAAATCGAAGGGGTGCCCAGGCACTGGCGCCGACGCGGATGCTGGCGACGGTCAGGGCTGCTTCAACGGTGCGCGAACGGCTCAGGCCACTCGGCTGCTTACCTGGATCAACAGCACTGTGGTTCCGGCTGCTGGAGATCCTGATGTGCTACTGCTCGGCGACTTCAACGCCTACGCGAAAGAAGATCCCATCACGACGCTTCAGGCTGGCGGCTTCAACGACCTCGAGACGACGTTCCACGGCGCGAACGCCTACTCGTATCTCTTCGACGGCCAGCTCGGACATCTCGACTATGGTCTCGCCAGCGCCTCGTTGCTCGGTCAGGTTACAGGCGCCGACGCGTGGCACATCAACGCGGACGAAGTCGAGCTGTTCGATTACAACGACGAGCTTCGCGACAGCCCCGGCGAATCCACGTTCGAAGAGAAGCCAGACGGCTCGGCTCTCGTGCCACCCCGAGTCGTGTTCCAACCGGGTTCGCCCTATCGCGCGTCCGATCACGATCCCGTAATCGTCGGTCTGTTCCCCGCGCAGGCGACGCTGACAGTCACTGGCCCTGCGTCGTTGACCTTCGGCACGACAGACACAGCGACCGCCACGGGCGGAAGCGGGTCGGGCGCCGTGACGTTCAGTGCGACCGGGTCCACGGGCTGCGCGGTCGTGGGGACGACAGTGTCAGTGAGCGATGCAAGCGGCACGTGCTCGCTGACGGCAGCGAAGGCCGGCGACGGCACCTACGGGGCGACAACGAGCGCGCCGTTCGCGGTGACGTTGATCAAGGCGTCGCAGACGATCGTCTTCACGTCAACACCGCCGGCATCGCCCACGGTGGGCGGGACGTATGTGATGGCGGCGACGGGCGGCGCATCGAGCAACGCGGTGACCTTCAGCAGCCTGACTCCAGGCGCATGCACGGTGAGCGGAAGCACGGCAAGCTTCATCGCGACTGGAAGCTGCCAGGTGGCCGCAGACCAGCTCGGGAACAATAACTACGCCGCAGCGGCGCAGTCGACGCAGTCGATGATGGTTGCGGCGGGTCTGGCCGCGACCACGACGACTCTCGGGTCCAACATCAATCCGGCGAACGTGGGTCAGAGCGTCACATTCACCGCGACGGTGAAGCGTGCGAGCGATAACAGTGCGGTGACGAGCGGCACGGTGACGTTCAAGGAGGGCGCCCTGGTCCTCGCAGGGCCGACGCCGGTGAACGGAAGCGGTCAGGCGAACTTCACGAGCTCGTCGCTCACAGTTGGCAGCCACACGGTCACCGCGTTCTACAACGGAACGACGACCTTCGCGACCAGCTTCGGCAACGTCGTCGAAGTGGTGAACCTGCGTTCAACCGACACGGAGCTCTTCTCCATTAACAACCCATCGGAGTTCTCCGACACCGTGTTCTTCACAGCCTGGGTGCATCGAGGGCTCTTCCCCGTCGGCAACGGTACGGTGACATTCAGAGACGGCACGGCGGTGCTGGCGGCCAACGTGGCGCTGAATGGTCTCGGCCTGGCCAGCTTCTCCACGTCGTCACTCGGTGTGGGGAGCCATGCGATCTCGGCGACCTTCA
>JBEBGB010000097.1:0-12792 GCA_040081675.1 Vicinamibacterales bacterium | reverse complement strand
AGTGTCTTTGCGTCAACGTTGAACTGAATGAGGCTGCTCACGAACAAGTGCGTCGACGGCGTGTACGTGAAGCGATTCGCCACCAGCCGTGCATCGAAGTCGCCGTACGGCAGGCGGACCCACGAGAGCGACACGCTCGGTTCGATTGCAAACTGTGGCAGGAACGCCACCCGTCCCGAGTACGACGCGTCGTGCCGGGTGCCCTCATAGAACGCGGCCGTCGCAACGGCGAACCTTCCTGCGACAGGACGGTTGTTCGCGAGTGAGTACGACGCGCTCAACGTCTTGTTGTTGTACCCGCCCTGCGGCACCGTGACCAGCGGAGCGATCCTGAACCTCTGAGGGAGCAGTTCGTATTCGCCGACGTACTGGATCGCCGCGGTGTCGCCGCTGTGGAACTCGATGCCAAAGCTGGTGTCCACCGACCGGTTCTGCACCTGTGTGACTGCTGCGTCCGTGTCGTAGGTGAAGGTGCTCTGCGCCGTCAGCTTTCGCATGTAGCGGTTGCCCTTCAGGCGGGGACTGAACCGCGCGGTGCCGGTGTCACGACGGAAGTCCTCACGACGCGTGTAGCCGACCTCTGGCGCGAACTTCGGCGCCACCATCAGGTGTTCGGCGGCAAGGCCGTACCTGTCCCCAGCGTAGTCGAACCGCGCCCTGTAGCTGGCGGCCTGGGATGACGCCCCGGCGACGTCCGTGCGCACGTAGTAGCCGAGCACAGTGTTGTTGGGCGAGAGGCGGAAGCTCGCATCCGCGCCAAGGAGCATGGACGTGTCTCCGCCGGCCGCTCCAGGGTGACGCGCCGTCGCGATGACGCCAATGTTGCTGCGGCGCAGCACATCACGCCGCACTCGCACCGCCGTGAAGTTGGTCGGATCGACGCCGACCGACTGGCTCCTGGCCGTCTCGATGTTCAGCGCGGCAATGTCGTACTTGCCAGACTTGCCCGTGACACGCCCGCCAGCCAGCACCGGCACCGTTCGGCCGTTCGCCAGACCGATTTGTCTGCTGAAGAACATGATCGGCACATCGTCGGAATCGCCCCCAGAAGCGCGTCCGGACAGACTCCTTCCGCCGAACGAGAAGATGCCCTGACCTTCGAGAAAGAAGTCGCGCTTCTCGGGAAAGAGCAGGTTGAACCGCGTCAGATTCACCTGCTGCAGGTCTTCCTCGATCTGCGCGAAGTCGGTATTGACGGTCACGTCGGCCGTCAGTCCTCTCGAGAGCCCGTACTTCGCGTCGATGCCGATGTCGCCAGTCCCGTCGTTGCGAAAGGGAGCAGCGGCTGCCAAGTCCGTCGTCGACGAGGCCACGGCGTAGGGCTTCAGTTCCAGATTGTGACTGCGCGTGGGAATGTTCAGGCCAACGAGCGTCGCTGCCATCTGCATCTGCGCGAGGCCTGAACCGCCGAACGCAGCCGGCATCGGCGTGACGCCGGCGTATTCGTTCTTCCAGCGGATGACTCGTCGGAAGTTGATGCCCCAGACTTGCGCACCGTTCTGGCGAAAGCGGAGAGACTTGAAGGGGATCACCATTTCGGTCGACCAGCCTCCGTCGATGCGCGCGGACTTCGCGTTCCACACCGTATTCCAGCTCTCGATATATTGACCGTCGGCGATCGCCTGTTCGCGCTGGGCAGCGAGCGGGTTGGTTTGAAACAGGACGCCGTTGCGCTTGTCGTTGAACGTGTCGAGCACCAGCGTCATGCTGTCGCCGCCGTTGAAGATGTTCACGCTGTCATGCCGCATCTCGTTGGCGACGATCCTCGAGGGCTGGCTGTCGAGCATCCGTGCGGAGAAGTAGAGATTGTTGTCGTCGAAGAGGATCCACGCCTGCGTGGTCTCGGTTGCCGCGGCGCCCTCTTTCGGCACCTGCTGCTCGAAGCGGTCGATCGGTGCTGTCGTTTCGTAGATGGCTTCGTTGAGCCTGCCGTCGACGGTGAGCGGCGCATCGAGCCTGACCGCGCGGATTGTCACGTGTCCATCGGCGTCACGCGCGTAGACAGCGGGTGGTGCGAGCGTGGGTGCCGTATCAGCGCTCACGGCAGACGGCGTGCTTGCCGCAGTCCGTCCGGACTGAGCCGAAAGGGACTGAGATGCAAGCAGAGGAAGGAGCGCTACGACAAGTCCCTGTGTCGCCTTGCGGAGTGTGAAATTCAAGTGGTCAGAATTCTAGCGTGAAACAGATGGGTGCCTCGGACCAGGCGCGTGTCACTTCAATTCGAAGAACAGCACGCGCGGCGAGCCGCTGGCCATTTCAAGTGTCTCGCCAGCGCCGCGGTCGAGATGCCGCATCGTTCCGGACTTCACGGAACTGGTCGAGGCCGAGCCGCTGCCGGTCGTCACGCGAAGGGTTCCTTCGCCGAGCCAGATGACGACAGCTTCGCGGGCCGCTCTGTACTTGAAACCGGCGGCGCCACCAGCCCACGTTGCGTCCCACACGACGACTCGGTCGTCATCCTGCACCTGTTTCGCACTCACGCGCGGGAACACCGGCGCGCCCACATCTGCCGGCGCCATGCCCGACGGTTTGTCCTGCTTCAGTTCGATGAACACCGCCTGCAACGGTGGGTCGGTGTTGCCCTCCTCGATGTGCGTCGTGCCCTTGCGCGTGTTCGAGAGGCTGCCGACCTCGGTCATGTTGCTGCGCTTCTCGCCGTCCGGCGTGGTGATGGTCCGGCCCCCTCGCGCGTAGTAGGTGCCGACCTGATCGTAGATGTGACGATGCAAGGCTGTCGGCTGCCCCTTGGGCCACACGATGTTCCAGACGTTGATGCGGTCGTTCTCGAAGAGCTTCGTGGCATTCGTCCGTGGGAACGGCGGTGGCAGCTCCTGTTGTGCCGTCACGGTACCTACGGCGGTGAACATCAAGAGTGCGAGCGCGGCCTTCTTCATGGTTGTCCTCGAACGCTATCGTCGGCTAAGGCCGCGAGCATACACGAGCGGTTTCCAGTTTCGTGTGGCGCCATTTTTCGTGCCTGGTTCTTCGTTCTTTGTTCGTCCCCCGGGACCCAGTTGTCAGCTGGCGCGGTGATGGTGCAGTAGCAGATCGAGCGCATCTTGCATCGAGCCAGCGCGCGTGAGCTCGGCGGCGTTGATGAAGAAGATCTCGTCGGCGTTCTCAATGGTGTTCAGCCGGTGCGCGATCACCACCTTGGTCGTCGATGCGGGCAGCTCGCGAAGAATCTGTTCCAGCAGTTGCTCGGTCACCGTATCGATGTTCGCCGTGGCTTCGTCGAGTATCAGAATCTCGGGTTCGCGCAGCACGGCTCGCATGAACGCAATCAACTGCTTCTGTCCCAGGCTGACGCCTTCTCCGCCTGCGGTCACCTTGGTAGTCAAGCCCTCTTCGAAGCGCGCCACGAGCCCGTCGAGGTGTTTCGACGCGAGGAGCGCCGAGAGTTCTCCGTCTGACATCGTCCGCAGCGCGTCGTTGCCGTAGACGATGTTGTCGCGGACCGTTCCCGTGAAGAGGAAGGGTTCCTGCAGGATGAACCCGATGCGCTTTGCTCGCTCGGCGGGCGAGTAGGTCCGAATGTCGCGGCCATCGAGCAGCACGCGACCACCGGTCGGGTCGTACAGGCGCGCCATGAGTGACGCGGTTGTCGTCTTGCCGCCCCCGGTTGGTCCGACCAGCGCGTACGTCTTGCCGGACTCGAGTGAGAACGTGGCCTGGTGGAGGATGGGCTGATCCTCGACATAGCTGAACTTCACGCGATCGAACGCCAGCACCGCGCCGCCGGTTCTCTTCGTCTCGGTCCGGACCGAGTCGGACTCGACGGTTCCAGCGGATTGCGCCGGCAACTGGGGCAGGTTCGATTCGAGAGCCAGCACATTCGAAATGCGGTCGAAGCTTGCCATGGCGAGTTGGAACGACGACCACACGGCAGCAAGCTGTCGAAGCGGCATGTAGAAGCTGTTCACGTACAACAGGAAGCCGATGAGCAGTCCGACGGTGAACTGGCCTGCGGCGATCAGATAGAAGCTGTACGCGAGCACGATGAGCTGTGCGCCGTTGAAGGCGAGGCCATACAGCGGGATGAAGAACGTGTTCAGCATGCCCGCCCGCACTGACGCCGCGTAGTTGCGGTCGTTGGCGACGCGGAATTGCTCCTGAAAGTAGTCGACGCGGTTGAAGGCGGCGATCACCCGGAAATTACTCATGCTTTCCTGGATCTCCCCGCTCAGCGCGCCCAGCGACTGCAGGCTTGCGGCATTGCGCGCCTTTACGAAGCTGCCGGTCGCACGCGTGATGAGGATCACCAGCGCGGCTGGCGCAAGCGCGGCCAGGCCGAGGCGCACGTTCAGCGACACCAGGAAGATCGCGGCGCCGGCCATGAGGAACAGGTTCGCGGCAAGCTGCACGAGTGCCTGCGCGAAGAACACGTTCAGCTTGTCGGTGTCGTTGTTGATGCGAGAGATCAGATCGCCGGCCTTGTTCTGATTGAAGAAGTCGAGCGGCAGTTCCTGCAGCTTGTTGAAGATTGCGTTCCGCAGGTTGAACAGCACGCGGCGGCCGACCATGCCCATGCGTTGCGTCTGCACATAGGTGGCGACGAGCCCCGCGAGGTAGGCGACCAGCAACAATCCGGCAGAGCGCAGGACACCCGCGTAGTCCCCGCCGCGAATGTAGAGGTCGACCGTTCGTCCGATGAGATAAGGTCCGAGCAGCGCCGTGCTGGAGGCGACGAGCGTCGCTACGAACGCCGCGACAAGGCTGGGGCCTTGCCCGACCATGACCGGAGCCAGCCGCTTCACAGCGGCCGTCATCGAGACGTTGGGCTCGCGTCCCTGGGCCGCGCCGCTAAGCCTGTACGGATTCATAGTGCTGGGTGCTCCGCTGCGAGTCGTAGATCTGGACGTACTCCGGACACGTGTCCATCAGGTGGGCATGCGTGCCGGACGCCAGCACTTCGCCCTCCATGAGCAGCACGATCTGGTCGTAGTGTTCGACCGGGGCGATTTTCTGTGTGACCGACAGCAGGGTCAGACCCGGGTAATTGGCCTGCACGTTCTCGAGAATCTTCCGTTCGGTGGCCGTGTCGACGCGGGCCGTGAAATCGTCCAGCAGCAGCACGCGAGGATTCAGTGCGAGCGCACGCGCCAGCATGATGCGCTGCTTCTGACCGCCCGACAGGCTCGTGCCGCGCTCGGAAACGATGGTGTCGAGTCCGTGTGGCAATGAGGCGATGAAGTCCTTCAGTTCGGCGGTGACGATGGCTGTCTCGAGATCCGCGTCCTTCACGGTTTTGCTGAATCCGATGTTCTCCCGCAGCGTCAGGTTGAACATCGTCGCGTCCTGAAAGACGAAACCGACCTGTTGATGCAGCGATTCGCTCTCGTACTCGTCAATGTCGTGGCCGTCGTACTCCACGCGGCCTGAGGTCGGCGCCAGCAGGCCGGTCAAGAGATAGAGCAGTTGTGTCTTGCCAGCGGCCGTGGGACCAATGACGGCGGTCTTGGTTCCAGCGGCGACCGACAACGACACGTCTTTCAACGCCACCTTCTCGCCGAATTTCAGCTGCACGTGGTCGATTGCAATGTCTCCGCGAAGCGTGGCCTTCAAGGTGCCGTGCGCCTTCGGCGATGGCTCGAGCAGCACTTTGCTGATGCGACCATACGACGCACCGGCTTGTGCCATGACGTTGCTCATGAAGCCGATCAGAATGACCGGGAAGATGAGGATGGCCAGATAGCTGTTGAACGCGGTGAAGTTGCCGAGGCTCATCGAACCGCCGATGACGAAGCTGCCACCGAGCGTCAGGATCAACAGGGTCGCCAGGTTCGTGCAGAAGATGATGATCGGGATGAGGCTGGCAAACAGGTTCAAGATGCGCAGCCCGATGTCGCGTGCCTGGGTGTTCGCGGCCAGGAACTTGTCGTACTCGGAGTGCTGTGAGTTCACCAGGCGGATCAAGGCCGCGCCGTGGATGCTTTCGTTGATCACCTTGTTCAGCCAATCGACGGCTTGCTGCGCCTGCATGAACAGCTTGCGCACACGTCCCATGACGAAGCGAAAGGCGACGGCGATGATCGGCAAGACGGCGAGGACCGTCAGTCCGAGCTTCCAGTTGATCGACAAAAGCAGGATCGCGGCGCCAATGATGAGCACCACGGACGAGACGATCGAACCGACGGCCTGCGAGACGAACAGCTTCACGGCGTCGACATCCGACGTCAGGTTGGTCAACAGCGTCGCCGTTGTCGTGCGCTGGATGTAGGCCACGTCCTGCGTGGCAAGCTTCGCCACGATCTGGGTTCGCAGGTCGCGGGCCACGCGCTCCGACGCCAGCGTCTGCGCGATGTTCTGCAGGTAGGTGAGCACGAAGATGCCGAGGGCCACTGCCAGGAACTCGACGACCAGGGTGCCGACCACAAGCCGGTTGGCGCCGTAGCCGTCGATCGCGCGGGCGATGAGCCGGGGCACGACCAGGTTCAGTGCGTTCGCCAGAACCGTCAGCGCAATGATTGTGGCAATGGTCGATCGGTACGGCCGCAGCAGCGGCATGAGGCTCGGGCCCGAAGGGCGGCCGCCGGGTCGGCCTGGCGTGCCTGTCGCTCCCGGTTTACCGCCGCCGACAGGCGGGCCGGAAGCGCCCGCTCGGGCAGTTGAGGTCTGTTCAGCCACAGACGGTTAGTGTCTCACGGCGCGCGTGCACGGCTGCGGTGGGTGCAGGGGAGTGATGGGCGTCAACCCTCGTGTCCAGTCCGCGCTTGCGCTTCGCGCTCACGAGGAGTAGCCTCGCGCCCAGTCAGCACCGTGTCGGCCTGCTCGTCGTTTCTCTTCTATGAGGTGCCCATGAAGACGATCCGCGAGATCATGCGTCCGTCGTTTCTGTTTCTTGTTCACAAGACCTCGTCGGTCTCGGAAGCCGTGCACGCCATGGCCGAGCACAACGTCGGCATCGTTGCTGTCGTTGACGGCGACTCGCTGGTTGGCGTGTTCTCGGAACGCGACGTTGTGCGCCGAGTCGTCGACCGCGGACTCGACGCGGCACAGACGACGGTGGAGCAGGTGATGACGACGGACCTGGTCCTGGGCGACGTGAACGAGGATTGTCAAGTCGCCATGATGAAGATGGACCGTGCGAACATCCGTCACCTGCCCGTTGTCAGCGGTGGAAAGATTGTGTCCATGCTGTCGATTCGCGATCTGATGCGCGCTGAAATCGACAACACCGGAGTGGAGATCGAGCACCTGCGCGCCTATCTGTTCCAGGTGCCGCCCGTAGTGGCAGCGGGACGGCCATTCCGGTAGCAATCACGGCTCGCCGGGGCGGGAATGGCGGGTAAGGCAGGTGGGGTCCGTCAGACTGTAAAGTGAACAGCGCGCGCTCAGCGTGATTGCTGCGCGTGCCCTGCCCGCCCAACCTGCCCTACCTGCCCTACGTGATCTACTGCCGCGGCGCTGCGGGTGCCGCACCCCGACCCACGCCCGGTGTTGGCACTTCCGGCGGCGTCGTCTTCAAGAGCATGGGGTAGACCCAGCCCGCTGGCAGCACGCGATCCGGATCCGGACGGTAGCTGAGGTACTCGATGTGATCGGTGACACCGGTCCATCCGTGGGCCACCTTGTTCGGAATGATGATGATGTCGCCAGGGCCGACGCGACGGCTGTACGCTCCGGGGCCTGCGATGCCGTTGCCGCTCGGGCCGTTCATCGTGTTCGGCACGCCTTGACCCGCGCGCTGATTCAGGATCACGCCGCCGGTCGTCAGCACACCGGACCCTGACGTGATGTAGTAGATCTCTGGCGTGTAGTCGTGCCACAGCACCGGCACTGGATCGCCAGGCTTCTCATTCGTGGGTCCGCGGTGGATGATGCCCACGCCCAGGTTGTACTTGCCCATGTCGACCACGCGAAGCTGACGGTCCGGCGGGTTGGGCGGAGCGTTCTTGATGACGTAGTCGATTTCCGCCTTGGTGATGTCGAAGGCGTAGGCCGGCGCATCGCCCGCCTGAATTTTCACCGCCGGTGGCGGATAGACCGCCGGGCCCGGTGCCGGCGCCTGCGCGCCCGTCACCACTCCATACGTGACCACGGCTGCCAGCGCCGTGACCGCACCAATCATTCCCTGTTTCATACAGACCTCCTCGGTCGTTAGCAAGAGTGCCGACGCGTTTATACCTTGATCCAGTGCCCTGTCGCCTTCGTGGCTGAGATAGCCGGCTCAATGGGCGATAATCGCATGTTCTCCATGCCCATGCAGCCCCAGACTCGCGTCCTCCACATCGACATCAGCGGTCACGACAAGGCCGGCGTCACCGCCTCGCTCACCGGCATTCTCGCGCGGGGCGGGGCACGCATCCTCGACATCGGCCAGGCGGTTATCCACGACGCGCTCGCGCTCGGCATGCTCGTCGAACTGACCGACGAGATGAAGTCTTCGTCACTGCTCACGGACCTTCTGCTGCAGGCGCACCAACTGGGCGTCGATATCCGCTTCACGGCGATCTCCGGCGACGAGTACGCCGAGTGGGTGAGGGCGCAAGGCAAGGGACGCTACATCATCAGCATTCTTGGTCCGGCGCTGACCGCGGACCATCTTGCCGCCGTCAGCGGTGTCATCGCGAAGGCGGGCCTGAACATCGATCGCATCGACCGTCTGTCCGGACGGATGCCGCTCGACGCCAACGGCGTGGGTCGCATGTGCGTCGAGTTCTCCGCATCGGGGGAAATGGTCAGCGAAGACGAGATGCGCGCGTCCCTCATTGCGCTGACGCAGGACTTCGACCTCGACGTCGCTTTTCAGCACGACACGGTGTACCGCCGCAACAGGCGTCTGGTGGCCTTCGACATGGACTCGACCCTCATTCAAACCGAGGTCATCGACGAACTCGCAAGGCATGCCGGCGTGGGCGAGCAGGTTGCGGCCATCACCGAAGCCGCGATGCGGGGCGAACTCGACTTTCAGGCCAGTTTCCGGCGGCGGGTCGCGCTGCTCAAGGGGCTACCAGCATCGGCGCTTCAGAAAGTGGTGGACTCGGTGCCGCTCATGGACGGGGCCGAACGTCTGATCTCGACACTGCGTCGCCTTGGCTACAAGACCGCCATTCTCTCGGGCGGCTTCACCTTCGTCGGCCGCGATCTCCAGCGTCGTCTCGGCATCGACTATCTCCACTCGAACGAGCTCGACATTGTCGATGGAGTGGTGACGGGCGAGGTGAAGACGGAGATTGTGGATGGTGCGCGCAAGGCGCATTACCTGGCCGAGATTGCCCGAGCCGAAGGCCTGAGCATGGACCAGGTGATTGCGGTTGGCGACGGCGCGAACGACTTGCCGATGCTGCGACTCGCCGGTCTCGGCATCGCGTTCAGAGCCAAGCCGCTCGTCCGCCAGAGCGCGCGTCAGGCCATTTCGACGATGGGACTCGACGGCATTCTCTATCTGCTGGGCGTCCGCGACCGGGAAGCGTTGGAGTGAGACGGTCCCGGCCCTCCGACCGTCCGGACCGACGATCGGAGGGCGGCGGTAGGCTTTGGGCGTAGGCTCTGGGCGTGGAGCTGACGCTCACACTGATAAATTCCAGGTCCGGACGACAGCCTTGAGGTCACGACAAGCAGAATGTGCGTCCGAACAGTAAGCCTGGTTACCCAGTGCGCGCTGTCGCGCAGCTAGTTTGCCGCACTGGCGTCCCGGGAAATGATCATCGTCACACCTAACGCGGCCGGGAGCTGGTACGTGAACAGCCTCGCGGATTCCACGAACGTCGCAGAATGGGCGCAGGACATTGCGGTTGCGTCGAGAGAGACGGACAGTGCATAGTCTCCGCGTGCGAGATCGGCTCATGTTCGGTTTGCGAACTCTCACGACTTGCACCCTTGTGCTGCTCGTCTCTGTGTTCGTGCTTACGCTCGCCGCGCAGAGCAGCCCACTCTTCACCGCCGCCGCCGCGGGCGACGTCGAAACAGTCGATCGCCTTGCCCAGGGCGGCGCCGATCCCAACGTTACGGGCGAGATTCGACTGGGCGATCGTTCGTACCGCGTGAGCGCCATCGCGGCGGCCGCGCTCGGTTGGTACGCTGACGCGGCGCGGTCGCTCCTCAAGCGCGGCGCGCGGCCACCGCAATACCTCGTCCGCAACCACAATCTCATTCCGTTTTCCAGTCAGGATCTGGACGCTCTACGCGACTGGGAAGTGGTCAACACAATCCTGCGCACACCGGAAGTGGCGGCGATAACCCGCCCCATCGTCGAACGAGACGGCGCAGGCACCTATCGTACGCATGACGGACGTGAGTACACGGCCACCCTCGAAGACGGCGGCCTCCGGTTGAAGGCGCCGGGGAGTCCCGACCTCCGCTTTCAGCTCGTGGAAGGTAAGGCCTTCATGCAGCGGACTGCTCCTGGAGACGCCGTCTCTTCCTCGATCGGCCGCGAGCGGACGGCACAGGACCTCGCGATGTATGCGAGATTCATTGAGCCGCTCCCCGCCGCCGATCGCGCTGCGCTCGTCGAGCAGTTCCGCGACCGTGGAGGAATGTGGCTCGAGTTTACGGTCGGCGAAGGGCGTGTGCTCGGACTGGAAATTCGCGACGGCGGACCGGCGCGGCTGGGCGGCACGCCGGTGCTGTTCCGCAAGGTCGGCGTGAAGCCGGAAGCATCGCCGCTGCTCGAACGTGAGATCGCGTCGACCCGTCCCACGGCGCCGCCGATCAACTGGCCGTCATTTCGCGGCCCAGGCGGGTCGGGCGTCGCGGATGGACAGTTTCCGCCAACGGCGTGGGACGCTGAGAAATCTGCCAATATTCGCTGGCGCACTCCGATTCCTGGGCTCGGCCACTCGTCGCCTGTCACCTGGGGCGACAGAATTTTTCTCACGTCGGCGGTCAGCTCGCTGACGAATCCGGAATTCCGCCCCGGAGGGCTGCGGTCCGACAATGTGTCGACCGACCAATCCGAACATGAGTGGCGCGTGCTCGCTCTCGACAAGGGGACCGGCAAGATTCTCTGGCAGCAGACCGCTCGCCGCGGCGTCCCGCGCGACATCCGCCACCTAAAAAGCACGCTCGCCACGCCGACGCCGGCCACTGACGGCAAGCGGGTCGTCGCCCTGTTCGGATCCGAGGGGCTGTTCTGCTACGACATCGACGGCAGGCTTATCTGGCAGAAGGATCTCGGAAGGATCGGACACTTCAACTACGGGTTCTCCAGCTCGCCCATCATTGTCGGTGACCTGGCGATCATCCAGGCGGATACGAACGTCGATGCCCGTCAAGCCACGTCCGCCAGTTTCATTGCCGCCTTCGATCTCGCGACCGGGCGTGAACGTTGGCGCACGTCTCGCGACGAGGACAGGCGTTCGTCCAATGGTACGCCCACGTTTTACGAAGGCCTCGGCCGTCCGCAGATCATCGCGAACGGCGGGAACGGCCCACGCGCGTACGATCCTGCAACAGGCAAGGAGATCTGGTCGCTGTCCGCCCCATCGGACATCGTCACGCCGACACCGGTTGTCGGACACAACCTGATTTTCGTGATGAGCGGCAACGGCGGCTATCAGCCGATTTTTGCGATCCGGCCGAGTGCCATCGGCGATATCTCGCTCAAAGCAGGTACCGAATCGAACGACTTCGTGTCCTGGAGCTCGGCTCGTGGCGGAGCGTTCACGCCGACGCCTATCGTTTACGGCGACTACATCTACTCCATCAACGTCAGCGGCATCGTCGGCTGCTACGATGCGAAGACCGGCGCGCGACAGTATGTGGAGCGGATCGAGCACGCGGGCTCAGGCTTCAGCAGCTCGCCAGTCGCCGCAGATGGACGACTCTACTTCGCGAGCGAGGATGGAGACGTCTTCGTCGTCAGGGCGGGGCCGAAGTTCGAGCTGATAGCGACGAACCCGATGGGCGAAGTGATCATGGCGACACCCGCCGTGTCCGGCGGAATGATCTTCATTCGCACGCTGGGCCATCTTGTGGCGGTTGGATAGCAGGTAGGACGCCACAGACTGTTTTCAAACCGTAGGGCGCTTCACTTCGGCGTGGCTCACCGTAGCGCAAAGCGCCGGCTAACAGGCCGCTGCAACCGACGAGCGGTGCGTCTTTCAAGAAGTGGTTCGAAGCGTCCTTCTGAGCCGCTCGCGGCTGAGCGGCATGGCGCCGCTCGATGTCCAAAATGATTATCCGAAAGGCACGACTCGAAGATGCCAGGGCCATCGCGACGATCCACGTTCGTGCGTGGCAGGCCGCCTATCGGGACATTGTTCCCTCGGCGTTTCTCAACGAACTCTCGATTGATCAACGCGAAGACCTCTGGCATCAGCGGTTGGCGCGGGTAGGAAACGCAACCCTCTTTTTGGCTGAGGAAGATGAAGAGGTGCTTGGCTGGGCAGGCGTCGGTCCGAGTCGGGATACCGACGCCGGTACCACTACTGGAGAGCTGTATGCTCTCTATGTGTCTCCGAGGTACTGGCGACACGGCGTTGGCCGCCGCCTGCAGTCGGAGGGTCTGGAACACCTTCGCGACGCTGGGTTCACCGAGCTCACTCTCTGGGTGTTGAGGGCGAACAGCAACGCGCGCACGTTTTATGAGTCCGTCGGGTTCTTCATCGATGTCGGAATCGACAAGACCGTGACCATAGGCGGAGCGGATCTACTGGAAGTGCGATTGCGGAGACAAATCGGCGGCTAACCGGCAAATGGAGCCGACGCGCTGGGCCGCTCCTGCGTGCCAGCCCGCGGCTCATTTGCGAGCGTTACGCAACTTTCGAAGTACGACCAAAAACGATCTGCACCCTCACCCCGGCGTGACCCAGCATGGCGATTAACGTGTCCACACTGAATCGGCCG
>JBEBGB010000599.1:0-3411 GCA_040081675.1 Vicinamibacterales bacterium | reverse complement strand
GCCCAGCGCATCGTCGACCTGATCCGCAAGATGTCGGCGACGAAGAAATTGTCGCCCGACGACTTCGCGCGCATTCAGGCCGACACCGTGTCCCTCCACGCACGGGCGTTGTTGCCGCGACTGCTCGCCCATGTGCAACCCGCGACAGCCATCGACAGACAAGCGGTAGAGATCCTGCGTGCGTGGGACGACGACGCGCGTGGCGACGCTGCGGCCCCCGCCATCTTCGAAGCGTGGTTCCTGCGCCTCGCACCAGCAATCGCAGGCGACGAACTTGGAACGCTCAGCGCTGGCTACGAGGGTCGGTTCTCGAGCGTCACGCGCTTTGTCGAGGCGACGCTCGACGGCAACCCGGGGTGGTGCGACAACGTCAACACACCAACCCGCGAGACATGCGACGACGCGGTCACGACCGCGCTGCACGGGGCGGTAGAGGATCTCGCGACGCGCATGGGACGCGAGCCCGAGCGCTGGCGGTGGGACGCCGTGCACAAAGCGGTGTTCCCCCATCAAGGGCTTGACTCGATTGGTGTGCTGCGTCCGTTCCTCAGCCGTTCAGTGCCCAATGGCGGCGACTGGAGCACCGTGAACGTCGGGCCGGTGGCGGCTGACGCGCCGTACGAGCAACGCTCGGTGCCAGGGTTCAGGGAAATCGTCGATTTGTCGCCTGCAAACGACAGCCGATTCCTCGAGTCCGTCGGGCCATCAGGCCACTTCCTGTCGAAGTTCTACGACGCGTTCATGGCCGACTGGAAAGCCGTGCGGTATCGCCCGATGCGAACCGATCGGCTGACAATCGAAAAGAACGCCCTCGGCCGTCTGCGTCTCTCAGCGTCGCGCTGACGCGCATGTCACCTGTACGGGTGCCACGTCGCGACGGTGGTCTACTGTCTTCATCGGGCCAGTCTCGATGCGGAGGCAGCACTTGTGGCCTGCGTGACCAGCGGGTGTCGGCGTGGCGAGTTGGCCGTTGAGCTCTGAAATTGCGCGACAAACTCGTGGACCGGACGGCATAATACGGCTGTGCTTAGGTTCAGCGTGGTGGTGCCGACCTACAACCGCCCCGGTTCGCTCGAGAAGTGCCTCGATGCGCTCGCGGCGCAGGACCAGCCACGCGACGCCTACGAAGTCATCGTCGTGGACGATGGCAGCGCGACGCCTCCGCGCGGCGTGATCGCGCGATTCACGGCGTCGATGCGGGTACGGTTGATCGAGCAGGCGAATGCTGGACCAGCCGCGGCGCGCAACGCAGGCGCGTTCGCAGCCAAGGCGCCGTATCTCGCGTTTACCGATGACGACTGTCGCCCAACGACTGGTTGGCTGACCGCGCTTGGCGTCGCACTGGGGGCACATCCGCGCTGTGCGATCGGCGGACCGGTCGTGTCGAGTCTCACAAATCCGTGTGCTGTGGCCAGTCAGTTTCTCGTGGATTTCCTGTACGGGTACTTCGGGGGCAACGGGTCCAGGAGTCGCTTCTTTGTCACCGCGAACGTCGCCATGCCCACCGACCTGTTCCGGTCGATCGGTGGATTCGACCAGACGTTTCCCTTCGCGGCTGCCGAGGATCGCGACCTGTGCGAGCGGTGGCAGGACCAGGGTTACGGCCTCGAGGAGGCCGACTCCGCCGTCGTGATGCATGCGCATGCCCTGTTTCTGAAATCGTTCTGTCGTCAACACTTCATGTACGGGCGGGGCGCATGGTTCCTGATCCAGGCCAATCGCTCGAGGGGTCATGGCGGATTGAAGGTGCCCTCGCTCGACTTCTACTGGCGTCTGGTGACATTTCCCTTCTCCAGAGCTCGGTGGCCGAGAAACGTGCAGCTTGCAGCGCTGCTCGTGCTGTCACAGGTGGCGTACAAAGTCGGATTCATCTGGCAGCTCGGTGCCGCGCTGCGAGGGGACGCGTCGACGCGCGCGCACCGCGTCGCCTGAGCAGGCTCGCGGCGCGGACCTCGCGCGTGTCTGCGACGAGCAGTGTGCACGCTGTCGACAGCAGTGACGGCACACCGTGCATGCGGATGCGGCAGCCTCTGAACCACGCGCAATGATCAAGACAGTGGTCCACTTCATGGACACCAGGGCGGTAGGTGGGGCCGAGCGAATCGCCCTCCAGATGATGACGGCGCTCGATCGGCGCGCGTGGCGACCCGTGCTGTTTCATCACGACGAGCCGTGGCTGACCCCGTTCGTCGAACTGACGGCGACGCACGACATCGAGCACCGAGTCGTGCCACGCATCGAGACCGTTCACGATCTGGCAAAACTTCCGCGCTTCTGGAACACCATCAGGACCGAAGCGCCGGCCGTCTTCCACGCGCACATGACGTGGCCGCTGTCGTGCAAATACGGGATGCTGGCCGCGGTACTCGCGCGTGTTCCCGCGGTCGTTGCCACTGCGCACACACGGTATCCGCTCGACGATCCCTTCTCGAGCCAGCCCCGGCTCATCTCGCGCCTCGTCGATCGCTACATGGCCGTGTCCGAAGCGGTGGCCGGTCAGCTCCGCGACGACTTCGGTATCGACACCTCGAAGGTCGAGGTCGTCCACAACGGCATCGACGTCGACTCGCTGCGCGTGCCGCGTTCGCAGGCGCTTCGGCAATCGCTGACAGGCGGCCGCGCGGTTCCCGTGGTGATGACAGTGGCACGACTCGACGCGGGTAAAGGGCACGTCGACCTGTTGCATGCCGCGGCGCTGACCCCCAACGCGGTGTTCGTGTTCGTGGGCGACGGCCCGCTTCGCGGCGCTCTCGAGACGGAGGCTCGCACCGCGGGGGTTGCCGAGCGCGTGCTGTTCCTTGGTCAACGCGATGATGTGGCCGCACTGCTGGCGTGCGCGGATGCCTTCGTGCTGCCGTCGTTGGCCGAGGGTCTGCCACTGTCGGTGCTCGAAGCGATGGCCGCGGGAGTGCCGGTCGTCGCGACGGCGTTCGCCGGCGTGGAGGAAGTGGTGCAGGATGACCGGACGGGTGTGCTGGCCGAACCAGGGAATCCGGCGTCACTCGCACGGGCGATGAGGCGCGTCCTCGACGATGCGGCACTGGCGCGCGACCTCGTCGCTGCGGCAAGCCGTCGTCTGCAGGACGGCCACTTCACGGTGAACCGCATGGCGACCGCGGTGACGCGGCTCTATGACACGGTGCTCGCCGCATGACAACGCAGCCAACGGTCTCGGTCATTATCATCTTCTACAACGCCGCAGGGTTTCTGGCTGAGGCCGTTGACAGCGTGCTCGCCCAGACCTACGCGGACTGGGAACTGCTGCTCGTCGATGACGGGTCGAGCGATGAGAGCACGGCGCTCGCGAGGCGGTACGTCGACGCGGACCCGCTGCGCATCAAATATCTGGACCATCCGGGACATCAGAACCTCGGGATGAGCGCCACGCGCAACCGTGGTCTCGTGGAAGCG
>JBEBGB010000096.1:0-12795 GCA_040081675.1 Vicinamibacterales bacterium | reverse complement strand
GCTCGTCCCACATCCTGATAGCCGAACCCGCTTTCCCAGAGCACATCGGTTGGACCAACGACCGCGGCAGCAAGGCCCGGAATGCCAATCTGCGTGCGCAGCGCCTCCAGGTAGTCTCCAAATCGCGCGTAGACCAAGTCGGCCGCGCGGAGCGGCGCGTAGGTCAGCGCAAGAAGACCGACGACGAAAGCGACGAGGGACCGGCGCATTTGAGACAACGGTACAGGTAGATCATAAGCCCGAACACGGGATTGAGTGTCTCGAAACCATGCGTTCTTGTGCAGTTCTTCTCGATTCGGCTCCCTGCCAGCCCAACTTTGGTTTATTGTTGAGCTCAAATTTTTGAGGAGGTTACCCGTGCGAGTCTCTTTTGGTGGCCTGACGTGTGTCACGTCGCTCGTCGTTGGCGTCTTCTTGCTGGCAGTCCCGTCCGCCCAGACCGATCGTGCGGTCGACGTAAGTCGAGGTCATTTCGACGCGAATCGCAGGGCGTACGGCGTGGCGAACCCGACATCCGAGCTGAAGGTGCGTGGCAGCCGGAGCAATGGTCGCGGTCAGTCGCACGTCCGCTACGACCAGTTCTATCGCGGCCTGCCGGTGTTCGAGGGCGAAGCCATCGCTCACGTCGAAGCGAATGACTCCGTAACGGTCACGAGCAATCTGCGCGGCAACATTTCCCTCAACACAGCGCCGCGCGTCACTCGCAACCAGGCCGTTGCAACCAGTGTTCGCACAACCAGCCCGCTTGGCGACTACGTCGTCACCGATGCGTCGCTGGTGATCCTGCCACGAGGCGAGCGCAGCATTGTCGATCGGCTCACGTGGCACGTCGTGATCACGATCGAGAACGACTTCCAGGACCCGGCCGAGTGGCACCACTTCGTGGATGCGCGAACGGGCGACGTGGTCTACTCCTTCGACGGTCTCGAGACCTCGGACGCCGCGGGCACTGCCAAGACGATGTACTCGGGGACGCAGGCGATTCGCGTCGACAAGGCGTCGGCCAGCAAGTACAACCTGCGCGACCTGACCCAGGGCGGCGGCAACTACACCTGCGACATGCGGAACGGCACAAGCAGTTGCACGCTCATCTCGGGTTCGACGTCGACCTTCGGCATTGGCAGCATCACAACGACGGGCGCGACCGCCGGAGCCGACGCCCACTTCGGGCTGCAGGCGACGCTGGCCTACTACAAGCAGATGTTCGGACGCGTTGGCATCGACGGCAAGAACCGCAAGACCTACTCCCGAGTGCACTACAGCAGGAGTTACGAGAATGCGTTCTGGAGCAACTCCTGCTTCTGCATGACCTACGGTGACGGCGCGACGACCTTCCAACCGCTGGTCTCGATTGACGTGGCCGGCCACGAGATGTCGCACGGCGTCATGTCGACGGAGGCCAACCTGACCTACTCGGGCGAGTCCGGTGGGCTCAACGAATCCAACTCCGACATCTTCGGCACGCTGGTCGAAGCCGCTGTGAACGCCGCCACCGACGTTCCGGATTACTGGATCGGCGAGCGCATCTACAAGTCGAACTGGTCCGGCACGACGTTCACACAGACGAAGGCGCTTCGCTATATGGACGATCCGGCGAAGGACGGCGCGAGCCCGGCCTGCTGGTACAGCGGCATTGGCAACCTGAACGTGCACTACTCGTCGGGTCCCAACAACCACATGTTCTACCTGCTGGCTGAAGGCGGGACGAGCAAGTGCAACGGCCAGGTTGTCACCGGCATCGGCAAGGACAAGGCTGCGCGCATCTGGTACAAGGCCATTGCCGACTACATGACGGCGTCCACGAACTACGCAGGGGCGCGTGCAGCCGCTATCAGCGCCGCAACGGCGTTGAACGGACAAAGCGGAATTGGCGCTGCCGACCTCGCGGCTGTGAAGGCCGCTTTCTCGGCGATCAATGTGAACTGACGGTCGGGACGGTCGGGACGGCCAGGACGGCCAGGACGGCCGAGGCCGGGAGGGCCGGGAAGGTCAGGACAGAGCAGGCAGGTGAAGGTGGGCAGAGAGGTAGGATGTCCTTCGGTGTCTGTCGCCACGCCGTCCAGGTAAGAACGCGCGAAGGGAAGGGCCCGCTCACGTCGTGATGCCCTCCGAGTATTGCTATATTCGCGCTGAACGACGACAGATTCACCTGTCGAGAAGGCGCCGATGATGGCGATGACCAAAGACCAGCACCTCGACGAAGCTCGCGAGCCCAAGCGCATTCTCAGCCTCGATGGCGGCGGTATCCGGGGCGTCCTCACGCTCGAGTATCTCGACGCCATCGAACGCATGCTCAGAGAGCGGTCTGGCCAGCCGAATCTCGTGCTCGCAGATTACTTCGACCTGATTGGCGGAACGTCGACCGGAGCAATCATCGCGGCGAGCCTTGCGTGCGGCATGAAGGTCGGCGAACTGAAGACGCTGTACCGTGATCTCGGTGAGAGCGTCTTCGAGCCTTCCTATTTCCAGCAGTGGCAACTGGGGCAGAAGCTGGCTGGTGTGATCAGCCCGAAGTTTCCAGGGCACCGAGTGCAGCAAGCACTTGACAAGTGCTTGGGCGCCACAACGACGCTCGACAGTCCGCTCGTGCGCACCGGGCTGATGATCATGACGAAGCGTCTCGATACCGGCAGTCCGTGGCCGCTGCACAATCATCCGCGCGCGAGGTACTCTGCGCAGGACGGCCAGTTGTTGCTGACGCAGGTGGTACGCGCGAGCACCGCGGCACCCACTTACTTCGAGCCACAGGAGATCTCGATCTCCAGCCGCAACGGGTCCGTCACCACGGCTGCGTTCGTCGACGGCGGCGTCAGCCCGTTCAACGATCCGGCGCTGCAACTGCTGATGCTCGCCGCGCTCGACGGTCACGGGTTCCGCTGGAAGACGGGAAAGGACAGGCTGCTTTTGATCTCGGTGGGGACCGGCACGTATCGGGAGACGTTCACAGCGGAGGCACTCCTGAAGATGAAGGCTGCCGAGCAGGGCTTGCGGTCGCTGAAATCGTTGATGGACGACACCGGCCGCGTGAACCACGCGCTCCTGCAGTGGCTGACGAACTGTGTGACGCCGTGGACGATCGATCGGGCCGTTGGTGACATGCGAACGGACAGCAAGAATGGCCCGCAGTTGGCGACCTACGCCCGCTACAACGTGCTGTTGGACCAGAAATGGCTCGCCGGGCTCTCGACCGAGATCACGGTCGAATACCTGCCGGAACGGCTGACGAAGATCGCCGAGATGGACGACGCCACGAACATGGACGAACTCGCGGAGATCGGCCGGCTGGCGGCGAAGATTCAGATCGATCCGGCACATTTTCCACAGGAGTTCGATCTACGAGACGACCCAGCAGCCGCCGACGCGTGAGCCGCGTTACGGCTGCTATCATTCACGGCACTCTCAAGCCGCTCGGCGTCCGCTCCTCGGGGGATACGTGGCAAAAGCGTTCATCAGTTATAAGAGCAACGTCAAACCCGACGATCAACTCGCGAGCTTCTTCGCGAACTACCTCGAGACGCGTCAGCACGAAGTCTTCATCCAGACCAAGATTCAGCCGGGCGAATCGTGGCCCGAGATCGTCGACAAGAAGCTCAAGGACTCCGATTACCTGATCCTGCTGCTCTCGCCGGAGTCGATGGCCAGCGAGATGGTGATCGAAGAGGTGCGGCGCAGTGTCCGATATCGCGAACAGAACGGCCGGCCGCGGCTGCTGCCCGTGCGTCTTGCTGACCGCGTGGAACTGCCCTACGACGTTGGAGCCAGGGTGAACCGGCTCCAGCATCTGAAGTGGCTCAATAACGGCGACGAAGATGCCATCGCCGGTAAGATCGCTGATGTCCTCACTGCGGACGCGGAGGTGCAGGAAGAGGTCGTCCAGGCCGGCAAGGCCGAGGCGCTGTCGGCCGACGGCGCCGCCACGGCGGCCGGTCAGAAGATCGACTGCCCGCTACCGTCGTTCGACGTGTCGTGGCTGAAAGAGTTGAACGCGCAGGGAGGACCGGTGCGGCTGGATTCGCCCTTCTACGTCCTGCGCGATCAGGACACGCTGTGCCAGCAGCGCATCGGCGAACAGGGGCGCACCGTGCTCATTCGCGGCAGCCGCCAGATGGGCAAGACGTCGCTGCTGGCGCGCCTGTACCAACACGCAAACGATCAGGAGATCCGAGCTTCGTATATCGACTTTCGATCGTATGGACAGGACCAGGTGAAGGACCTGGAGTCGCTCCTGCACGGCGTCGCGTATCAGCTCTACGACGATCTGAGTCCGAACAATCCTCCAGAAGATCCGGTGTGGTCGACGAAGCGCTCCGCAGCACAGAATCTGACGCGCTATCTGCAGAGGGAAATCATCGGTGCGCGCGCCGAGCCCGTGGTGCTATTCATGGAGGTCGATCGCCTCCTGCGCAGCGACTACCGCACGGAGTTCTTCGCGCTCGTGCGCTCCTGGCACGACAAGCGTGCCCTGGATCAGAAATTCAGCTGGCTCAATCTCGTGTTGTCCTATTCGACCGAAGCGTCCACGTTCATCACCGCGCAGCACCAGTCGCCCTTCAACGTGGGCGAGGTCGTGGAACTCGAGGACTTCACGCTTCCACAGCTGCAGAAACTGAATGCGAAGCATGGAAGTCCGTTGAAGCAGCAGGCGGATGTCGCGGCTGTCATGGATCTTCTCGCCGGGCATCCGTTCCTCACCAGGCAGGCGCTGTACCTGCTGTCTGCCGGCCAGACCGACATCGCCGATCTCCTCGCCCGAGCCGCCAACGACGACGGTCCCTTCAACGGACATCTGCAGTCGTATCTTCTGAGCTTCTACGAAAACAAGGATTTCAGGGAGCCGATGAAATCGGTCTTGGACAAGGGGGTCTGTCCGGACGACCTCTCGTTCTACAACCTGCGCTCCTTCGGGCTTGTGCGCGGACCATCACGGTTGAACGCGCGGCCGCGCTGCGGACTGTACAGACAGTACTTCGGAGCGCACTTGTGACAGACCTCCCGCGCCCGACGCCTGACTTCTACACGGCAGGGGGCGCGCTCCCGCTCGACGTACCGACGTATGTCGAACGCGACGCCGACGCCGAGCTCTTCGACGAGCTGCGACACGGGCACTTCTGCTACGTCCTGACGTCGAGGCAGATGGGCAAGACCAGCCTCATCGTGCGGACGCGCAAGCGCCTCGCCGATATCGGCGTCGCCAGCGTCGCAATCGACATCACCGCGATCGGCACCAACGTCACGGAAGAGCAGTGGTACACGGGACAGGCCGATGAGATCGCGACGTCGCTCGGGCTGCCGGACTCGGCCATGGAGTGGTGGGAGCAGCGGAGCGACCTCGGGCCGGTGCAGCGCTTCTCGCGCTTTCTGGCCGACCAAGTGCTGGCGGCGGTCACGTCCGATTTGGTGATCTTCGTCGACGAGATCGACTCGACGCTGAGGATGCCGTTCAGCGACGACTACTTCGCTGCGATCCGCGCGCTGTACAATCGGCGCGCCACCGATCCGCGCCTGGGTCGACTGACGTTCGTGCTGCTGGGCGTCGCGTCGCCGGCAGATCTGATCAAGGACCCGCAGCGCACGCCGTTCAACATCGGCAAGCGAATCCATCTCACGGACTTCACTCGGGAGGAGGCTCGACCGCTTCTGCGCGGGCTCGCGCCCGATCCCGATCTCGCGGAGAAACTCCTCGACCGTGTACTGTTCTGGACCAGTGGGCACCCGTACCTGTCGCAGCGAACCTGCCAGGCGGTGGCTGCTTGGGCGCAGACGGCGTGGGATCCGGGCCTCGTGCCGACGATTGTCGACGATCAGGTGCGCAGCACGTTCCTCACAGAGGAGCGGCGAAGAGCCGACTCCAACCTGGCGCTGGTGGCCGATCGCGTCGCCAGCAGTAAGGATGGCCAGCTGAGCCCCGAAGCGCACGGCATGCTCACCGTCTATCGTGAGATCGTGGCCGGTGCCCGCGTCGCCGATGAGGACCTTGATCCAGTCCGCATCTCGCTCAAGTTGAGCGGCCTGGTGGTGTCGAACGCGGCGATCTTGCGCGTGCGCAACCGCATCTATCGAATCGTGTTCGACCAGGCCTGGGTGCGCGCGGCGCTGGGCGAGCCCGAGATGAGCCCGCAGGAGTTCGCGCACGACGTGTTCATCAGCTACAGCGCGCGGGACCGCCCGTTCGTGGCCGAGTTCCTGGCTCCCCGGCTGAAGGCCGCCCGGCTGCGGGTCGCCAGCGATCTCGAACTCGTGCCGGGCTCGAATTGGGCCGAAGCGCTGACGCGCATGCGTGAATCGAGCGCATTCTTCATGCCCATCTTGTCTCCCGACTGGAGCCGGAGTCGCGGCGCGCAGGAAGAGTTCGCGCTGCAGTCGGATCGGGTCGGCAAGGTTGTGCCTGTGTTGCTGCGACCGACGCGCGTGCCCGCGTTCCTTCAGGATATCCAGTGGGCCGACTTCACCGATCAGGCACAGTGGGAGGAATCGTTCCAATCGCTGTTGATGGCGCTCGGCGCCAAGACCGTCTCGGCCGCCAAGCCGGCCGCTCCAGTCATCGCGTCTGCACACGCGGAGGTCCGGAGCGAGGCGATCGAGATCGCGACCAAGCGCCTGACCACGGAACAGCTCGTGAAGCTGGCGTCCGAACAGTTCCCGTCCGCGCTGTCGGCCATCACCCCAGGGATGTCGCACGACGCGATCGTCGACCTGGTCGTGTCGGACGCTGCCGCGAAGGGTCGTCTCGAGGACTTCGTCAGCGCTTCGGTCGATGCGTCGAACGCGCAATCGGTCGATCCGCCGAGAGCGCGAGCGACAGGCGGCGTGCATGCATTCGTCGCCATGCCGTTTGGCCTCAAGCAAGGGATTGATTTCAATCGCATCTACCAGGAGCTTGTCCGCCCGGCGCTCGAAGAGGCCGGATTCGATGTCTTCCGCGCCGACGAGGAGCTCCGCTCGGGCAACATCCGGAGCGACGTGTTTCAAGAACTGCTCCTCGCCGATCTCGTCGTAGCGGACCTGTCGATCGACGACCCGAACGTGTGGTACGAGCTGGGAGTTCGGCACTCGTTGCGATCCCGCGGCGTGATCCAGATTCAGGCCGGACGGGACCACGTGCCGTTCGACGTGTATGCCGACCGCACGCTCCGCTATCACGTCAAGAACGGCTTAGCCGATCCAGCGCATCTCGAGGCGGACCGGCGGACGCTCACCGCGCTTGCGGCCGATGCGATGAACAATCGGCACCCCCGGAAGGTGAGCCCCGTCTATCATCTTTTGCCCAACCTGCAGGAGCCGGACTGGAAGAGCCTGCGAGTGCCCGAGGCAACGGAGTTCTGGGCCGCGCAGGAGGAGTGGGAGCGCCGGATCCAGGTGGCGCGCCGCCTCGGACGCCCCGGTGACATCATGGTGCTCGCCGACGAAGCCTCCTCCCGCGCCCTTCGCGCCGGCGCCTACCGAACCGCCGCCCTCACGCTCAGGTCACTGGGAAAGAACAAGCTCGCACTCGAGCAGTGCGAGTGCGCGTTGGAGCTCGATCCAAGCGACGAACAGAGCCGGTCGCTGAAAGGGTTTCTGCTGATTCGACTGGAGAAGTTCGACCAAGCGGAGGCATGGCTGCGCGATCTCACGCGCGATCATCCTCAGCGTTCCGAGAATTGGGGGCTACTCGGTCGAGTGCGGAAGGAGGCGTGGTTACGCACCTGGCGGCAGTACCGGTCCGACAGCTCGAGAGCGATCGAGGAAGCCGCGGATGAACGCATGCTCCTCCGTCAGGCGATCGAGGCGTATACCACCGGCTTCGAGCGCAATCCCAGCGACCCGTACCCTGGCATCAACGCGGTCACGCTGCTCTATCTCCTGAGGCACGTCACGCGTGAGGTTGGCGTCAATACCCAGATCCATCTCATCCAAGGTGGCGTTGCGTGGGCTGTGGAGAGCCAACTGCAGAAGTCGCCTGACGACTATTGGGCTCGCGTTACCAAGGCGGATCTTCTGCTCCTCGACGGCACGGTCCGAGAAATCGAGACGTCCTATCGTGACGCAGTATCGGTTGCGCAGAAGGACTGGTTCGTTCTCGACTCCTCGAGGCAGCAGCTGCAGCTCCTGCGGGACCTCGCCTTCAGACCGAACGAGGTCGAAGTGGCTTTGAAGGTCTTCGACCGAGCCCTCGACCGCCTGCAAAAACCCGAAGCGACCGTCCCCCCTGAGAAGGTGATCCTGTTCGCAGGTCACATGATCGATCGACCGGACCGTCCCGCGCCGCGTTTCCCGGCCAACCGCGAACGAGCCGCCGCTGAGGCAATAGAGCACGTGCTGACCTCCCTTGACGCGTCACCCGGCGATCTCGCCCTCTGCAGCGGCGCCAACGGCGGCGATCTGCTATTCGCAGAGGCGTGCTTGCGCCGTGGCCTCAATCTCGAGCTGCGGCTGCCGCAAGAAGAGGCCCGATTTCTCCGTGAGTCCGTGACCTTCGCGGGCGATCAGTGGCGGGAGCGGTTCTACGCGGCGAAACTGCATCCGAAGACGAAGACGTATCTGATGCCTGAGGAGCTGGGCCCGGCGCCCGGGCGCACGAATGTCTACACGCGCGTCAACCTCTGGCAACTCTATACAGCGATTGCGTGGGGTGACGAGAAGCTGCGGTTCGTCTGCCTATGGGACGGGAAGATCAGCGACGGAGCTGGCGGCACCCAGCACATGTTGGAAGTGGCGCGTGCGCGAACCGGCCGAGTCTATCAAATTGACCCCGCGACACTTGTCCCTTGAGGGGAGTTTCGGTGATCCGGTGACACAAGTCGCTGCGGTGGGCGGGAGCGGAAGCCCACGTCCAACGTTTAGAGCCCAGAGCCCAGCGCTGAATGGAAGCCGAGAGGGCCGGGAAGGCCGGGAAGGTCAGGCGGGGCGACACTGAAACGAGTTGCCAATGTGTGCGTTTAGCTCCACGCCCAAGGCCCAGCGCCTGTAGCGATTTTCAGTTCGTATGTGGCGTCGTCCCTGGTCCTTCGTGCCGCGTTCTTGGTCCGCTGGACCTGGAACAGTACCAAGCACCAGGACCGCGCGTTATATCCATTCGAGAAGCGCGCTAACATCGCCGTATGCGCTGTACCACCGCGTTCCTCTTCTCGAGCATCGTCCTGCTCGCGGCCTGCTCCTCGCTCTCAGGTGAGCCCATGGTTCCTGCCGGTCAGACGTCGGCGCTCGAGACGCCCTTCACGCTGAAGCCAGCTGAAACGGCAACTGTCGGACAGGACCGGGTGCAGGTTCGGTTCGACCGTGTTGTCGCCGATTCGAGGTGTCCGCGCGACGTGCAGTGCATTACTGCCGGAGAGGCAACCGTGCGGGTGCTGGTCACCGTGCCTGGGCAACAGGCCTCGGCGTTCGAGCTGACGACCACGCCGAAGGGTTCGATCGTGAAGACGGGGGCATATGCTCTGACGTTGTCCGGCCTTGCTCCGGTGCCTCTCAGCACGACGCCGACGAAAGACTCCGACTACCGCGCAACCTTCGTGCTCGCGAAGGCGTCCTGATTCATCACGCACTGGCGGGCGACGCGTCGCCGACGTGTGGTTCCGCGTCGCTGGCATCGTGCCGAGCGGGCATGAGGACCATGCCCCACCCTCCTGCAATGAGCGCGCTGACGTAGGCGATCGCGACCGGCCATTCCCAGGCGTTCTGGTACGCCATGTAGCGGGGCACCCATTCGGGATCGAACTTGTCCTTGTAGGCGCGCAGTCCCTGGAAGTTGTACCACTGCTCACCTCGTTGGAAGAGCAGCCGGGCGAGCCGTTCGCGCGCGTGCGCACCACGCTGGTCGCCGACTGACGCCAACGGCGCCATGCCCAGGTTGAACCGCGCGTAGCCCTGCTCCTTGCCCAGGATGAAGAGCGACACGAAAAGAAAGTCCATCACCTTCGGACCGTCGTTCCGATGTCGCATGAGATCGACCGACAGTTCGCGCCGCTGTGGTCCTTCGAGCAGGTTGGCGAACGCGATGATGCGATTCGGGAACGCGATCTCTTCGACGATGGCGCACGGATAGCGTGTCAAGTAGTCGCGATCGAAGAACCCCATCGAGAACTGTCGCTCGGCAAGCCCCTTCGTGCGCAGCCACTCGCTCGAAATCGCTTCGAGTTCATCGAGGTGACCGGCCACTTCTTCGCGCGACAGCACGCGGAACCGTACGCCGTCGCGCTCCGCGCGGCGCAGCACCTGGCGGTACATCTTGCCGGCGTGTCCGTCGAGCGTGACGTGCTCGAGGTGCGCGTGCGCTTCCTCACCCAGCTTGAAGAAGTCGTAGCCTCGATCGTGAAGGGCGGGAATCCAGTCGAGCGAAATCTGATAGAAGACCGGGCGCCGATCCAGTTCGCCCGCGAAGGCAAAGAACGCATCAAGGAATGCGGTGCGCTCGTTCGCCGATCGCACGACCGGATCGGCGAACACGACCACGTACGGGCCAATCGTGCGATACAGGCAGAAGCCACGGTCGCCGTCGACGAACGCGGCCTTGTCGCCCGTGGACACCATCATCGGATTGGTGCCGCCACCAAGCCGTGCGTGCACGCCGAGGACGCGGCGCATGTCGGCGTCGCTCGGACGACTGAACCGCACCGGCGCACGCAGCAACAAGTAGACGGCGCCAGCCGACACGGCGAGGCCGAGCGAACCCGCCGTTCGCAGGAAGCGGGTCGCCTGCAACCGATAGCCGATGTGCGTCCAGCGGTCGAGCGTGTCGACGCTCACGCGGTGCGACACGACGCCGAAGATCACGAACACGGCGAGGGCGGTCACCGCGATGGTGATGTCCGGCCCTTCGATCCAGTCGCCGCGGCTCGGACGTTCGAAGAGTGACGCCTGCGACCACGTGGCAACGAAGAGGACACCAAGCACCACGGCCTCTTCCCAATCGAAGCCTTTCAGGATGGCGCCGCACCCGGCAACGGTCAGCAGGACGAGCGTCAAGCGGAACGCCGCGCGATAACCTCGCCCGAGCCCGCGCGCCAGCACCAGGAGCAGCAAGCCAGCCAGGGCAGCGGCAACGTGACCGGCTTCGACGAGTGGCAACGGCACGAAGCGCTCGAGCAGGGGCAGTCGTGCATAGAGCGCTGGTGAGGCGCTGCTCAGCATGATCAGCACGCCGCCCGCACCGACGAGACCCGCGACGACGCGTCGTGCGAGTTCGACACGGTGCTGCGCGCGCCTGGTGGCCCACGACAGCAGCAGGAAAGACGCCGCGGCCCACGGCACCACGTAGTAGACCACGCGATAGGCGAGCAGCACCGCCGCCGCATGGCTTTCAGCAAGCGGCAGCCTTGCGATCCAGAACGCGTCGCTGCTGCCGAAACCACCTGGTATCAGGCTGATCAACCCGATCACCTGTCCGAGAAAGAAGGTTTGCGCCAGTCGTCCAACTGGTTCGGCACTCCCGCTCGCACGCAGGCAGAGCACGAAGACGCTGCACGCAAGCAACCAATCGACCCAGCCGATCGTGGCCAGCGCTGGAACCGGACGCCAGTCCATCGAGCCGCCGACACTCCGCCGAGCGCTGATCGCCATATGCGCCAGGGCGACGATGGCACCGGTGCAGAGGAGTGCGAGTGGCACGAGCGCGATCAAGCCCATGCCGGCTTTCTGCGCGGCCAGGACGGCGAGCGTCCAGCCAGCAAGGCCGGATGCAAACGCGATGGTGACGGCGATCACGCCTTCATGCAGATCCGACGATTGCTCGACTGCCGGCTTGTAGAGCCAGAAGCGAATGGCCGGCCCGGCAAGCGGTCCAAGCGTCAAGAAGTTGGTCCAGGCGAAGCACACGGCGCCGTACCGCCAACGGTCGGCCCACTGCGAACGCGTGTGTCGAAACGCCACGACGTCGTAGAACCCCATCGCGACGATGTTCAGCGCGGTGATGACGCCGGCTGCCGCAAGCCAGCCATGATCAAGGTCGTGGAGGGCCGCCGAGAAGTCGCGCGGATGGATTTGCCTGACGGCCTGCCAGGAAAGACCCAGCACGACGAACAACACGATGAACGGCCACACTCGTGATGAGTGCCCGATGAGCCACAGAGCACCATTCTCGAGACTCGACACAAACGTCGGACGGGTGCGGTTCTCAGTGGCCATGATGCGGGCGCGCGGACTCTCGCGCGCGGATGCCCACCAGACAGCATAACGCTCTCGCCAGGAGTCGGATCACGTCTGTCGTGGCGTCGGCATTTGTAAGGAACTCGATAGTGTGGGCCGAGTGTCGTACGATCATCGGGTGCTTCTGTCTCGCTTGACTGTCTGCGCCCTGGCCGTGTGGGGTCTGACTGCTGCGGCGTGTGTCACGCACGTCGCCCCACGTTCACGGGCGATGCGCACATTCGACACCCAGGTGGACGTCCACGCGCGCCCCCTGACTGTGCACGTCACATCGGACCCGTCACGCCCGACTGACGATCTCCTTATCTACGTGACCGGTGACGGCGGGTGGCGAGGCAAGGACCGCGAGGTCTACACGCAACTCCAGTCGTGGGGCTATTCGGTGGCCGGCTTCAGTGCCCCGGAATATCTCGAGTCGTTGCCAGGAGAAGATGGGACGACAACCCCGTCACGATTGGCGTCGGACTTCTCGCAGATCATTCAATCGGCACGCAGCGCCCTCGCGCTGCCGCAGTCCGTGCCGGTGGTACTGGTAGGCGTCTCGCGTGGCGCTGACCTCGCCGTCGTCGCTGCTGGCCAGTCGGGCCTCCAGGCGGAGGTTGGCGGAGTGGTGGCGATCGGGCTCACTCGCGAAGAGGAGTACGTTCACCGGCGGCGCCGTGCCGCTGAAGC
>JBEBGB010000095.1:0-12816 GCA_040081675.1 Vicinamibacterales bacterium | reverse complement strand
TTCGATCCGATTCAAATCAAGGCCTGGGAGGACACTCGTGCGGGTGCGAACTCGCCGTGGGCGCCCATCTGGCGTGCGCCGGAGATGCCTGCCGACGGCAAGATCACAGCGCGCCTGACGTTCTCCCAGCCTGGCACCTACGTGCTTCGCGGCATTGCGGACGACGGCGCTCTGACCGGATACGACGAAGTGACGGTCAACGTCACGAAGTAAGCCAGACCGCACATCGCTCTCGACCAAGGGCCGTCCGCGACATTATCGTGAGACGGCCCTTCCTCGTTTGCGGCTTGCTGGGGGGCGCCGTAAGGCGGCCGGCCCGGCCCCCCCTGCTACCAGCCTCGCCAGTTCTACGGAATACCGGACGTCAGACGGATACCCACAATCAAATGTTTCAGGCTACGACAACTTACGACAAGTTTGCCTAATACAAACGTGTTACAAAGTTTCCCGCTCTGAAATCTGAAATCAGGTATGTCCCAGGACGGGGCATTTCTGACGAGCAACTCTTACAGTGCAATTCCGACTGGGCCGCACATCGGTGGAGGGGTCAGTGAAATATTCGAGAGCGCGATGGTCGAAGGCGTGGGCTTTTGGCGTCGCCGTGCTGTGTTACTTGTCGCTCGGGACCTCTGCCTGGGCGCAGCAGGCTAGCGGTATTGCTGGCCTTGTTCGCGACACCTCAGGTCTGGCGATGCCAGGCGTGACGGTCGAAGCGGCGAGTCCCGCGCTCATTGAAAAGGTCAGGTCGGTCACGACTGACGGTGAAGGGCGATACACCATCGTCGATCTACGGCCGGGCACCTATTCGGTTACCTTCAGCCTCACGGGGTTCTCCACCGTCAAACGCGACGGCATTACCCTCGGCACGGGTTTCACGGCCTCGGTGAACGTGGCGATGCAGGTTGGTTCGCTCGAAGAGACCATCACGGTCAGCGGCGCGGCTCCGGTGGTCGACACGACCAGCATGCGCAAGCAGGAGACCCTGAACTCCAGCGAACTGGAGGCACTGCCCAGCGGCAACGTCGGGCTCCAGACGCTTGCCTACGTCACGCCGGGCTTCGCTGCCACGCAGGCGGATGTCGGCGGCACGCGCGACACCTGGTCGGCGCAGGGCAACTACACGTTCTTCCACGGGAAGACTGGCACGCGGGCGAATTTTGACAGCTTCCGCAACCAGTACTTCGTGAACGAAGCCTCTGGCGTTGGGTACATCACAGATCAGGGCAACATTCAGGAACTGCAGATCGAGACGAGCGGCATGGGCGCGGAAGCCGGTTCGGGCAGCGTGTCACTGAACGCCATCCCGAAGAGCGGCAGCAACGTGTTCGGGGGCGGTCTCGACGGCTACTTCTCGAACGGAGCGATGCAGGGCGCCAACGTTCGTTCGAACTTGAACGACTGGGCGTTGGGCAATGCCGCGGCGCTCGCGACGGGCGCGATTACTTCCGCTGCGAAGGTGCAGCGGATCTTCCGCGTTGGCGGGCAGTTCGGTGGCCCAATCAAGCAGGACAAGATCTGGTTCTTTGCGGCTATCGCGCGGTGGGGCTCGACGGTTCAGCAGCCGAGTGCCTACTACAGCCCGCTGCAGGGCAAGGCGCAGGCGCTCAATCCGAACTTCGGGAAGGCCGCAGGCTTCGTCGGCGTCACGCCCACGCTGTTCTACCCAGGCCAGCCGGGTAGCCCGTATGCGAACATCGGCTACACGGACCCCTCGTTTGGCACACCGCGGCCGGCCTCCAGCTTCGATTGGTACCGCAGTCACGCTGGTCGTCTCACGACCCAGATCACCTCGAAGGACCGGGTCAACTTCTACGTCGACATGCAGAAGTCCTGCCGCTGCACCACTGGCCCGTTCACCGGCGCGAACTCGATTGAGTCCGAGCGCGGCTGGGATTGGTACCCGTCGGGCGTCGTCCAGGGCACGTGGACCCGTCCGGTCAGCAGCCGCCTGCTGCTCGAAGCCGGCATCTCGTGGCAGACGGCCAACTGGGTCAACTTCGCCGAAGACGGCGTCACCCAGAACGATCGCTCGATTCTGGAGACTGCGACCAACTACCGCTACGGCGCCACCACGCTGCTGACCGCGCCAAAGGCGCGCACGGGTCGCGGTGCTCAGCGCTTCTCCATGTCGTACGTCACGGGCACGCACAACGTCAAAGTTGGCTTCACCGACGAGCAGGGCTTCAACGACGAGTCGCGCAGCCGCAACAACGTCGTGGACGGTTTGAACTACGACTTCCTGAACGGCAAGCCGCTCCGTCTCCAGTACTACGCGCTGCCGTTCCAGGTGAACGTCCGCCAGAATATGGAACTGGGCGTCTTCGCGCAGGACGCGTGGAAGCTCAAGCGGCTAACGCTGAACCTCGGCCTTCGCTATGACCGGGTCAGCATGGGGTACAACGCGTCGGTGGCGGAAGCCGGCCCGTATGTGCCGCGTCGCGAAGCGCCGGCTCTGTCTGGCGTGCCGGTCTACAACGACATCAATCCACGTGTCGGCGTGGTCGCAGACCTCTTCGGCAATGGCCGCACTGCGCTGCGCTTTTCGACAGGCCGTTACAACCAGTTGAGCCGCGGCGACTTCACGAGCCGCTTCCACCCGTTCAACTCGTCTATCAACAGCGCTTTCAGGAACTGGACCGACTCGAACGGCAACTACACGCCGGACTGCGACGTCCGCAACCTGAACGCACAGGACCTGAGCGGGAGCGGCGGCGACGTCTGCGGGCCGATGAGCAACGCGAACTTTGGCAAGTTCAACCCGGCGTCGGTTACCTTCGACGACTCCGCGAAGTTCAAGAACCGCGATTTCCTCTGGGATATCAACGTCGATCTCCAGCACGAAATCACCCATGGGTTGTCGCTGAACGTCGGCTACAACCACAACTGGGACGGCAGCTTCACAGTGACCGAGAACACGCTCTTCTCGCCCTCCGACTACGACGAGTTCTGTATCACGGTGCCGAACGATTCACGCCTGGCGACCTCGGGTCAACAGCGGTGCGGCTTCTACGACATCAAGCCGGCGCTGTTCGGCCAGGGCGCGCTGCGCGTGACCAATGCGAAGGAGTTCGTGGGTAAGAACGGCAACACGAGTCTGCCGCAACGCTACTGGGACGGCGTCTGGATCAGCCTCGACGGTCGTCTTCCGGGCAACATCAAGGTGGGCGGTGGCATCGACTCGGGCAAGCAGGTCGCCAACAACTGCTTTACCGTCGACGTGCCGAATACCCCGATCGACATTACCGGTACCGCCGCCGGTCTGAACTTCTACGGAAACCTCAACAACGGCGAAGGCTCGTGCAAGATCGTGACGGACTGGATGGCCAATACAGACTTCCGGTTCAACGGCAGCATTCCGATCAAGGGCGGCTTCAACGGCAGCTTCATCTACCGCAACACGCGCGGTGCCGCATTGAACTCGACGCTCACGGTGACTGCGGCCAACATCGCGTTCAAGAACGGTCGCGCAGCATCCACGCTGACGGCGGCTCAGAACGTGAACCTGATCACGCCGAACTCGATGTATGGTCCACGGTTCAACCAGTTGGACGTCGCCGTCAGCAAGTCGCTCGACATAGGCTGGGGCAAGCTGCGGTTGGCGTTCGACGTGTACAACGCGCTGAACAACAACTCGGTTCAGAATGTGACGACGGCGTACAGCCTGAGCGCGGCAGCCAACCGCTGGCAGCGGGCCACAACGTTCCTCGACCCGCGCCTGGCCCGCGTGACCGCCGCGATTCAGTTCTAGTTTGAGTTCCCCGGAAAGGCCCGCCCTTTCCGGGGATTCTCGCGCAGGAGAATGTGCATGAACCGGTTGCTGGTGTTTGCCCTGGTTGCGTCGATTAGCCAGGCCTCGGTCGCGTTTGCCGGAGAGTCGATGCTCGCCTCGGGCACGCGTCATGTTCAGGAATTAGCCGCGAATCAGGCCCCGTCATCCGCGTCGGACGTCGTGTCGGTTGCCACCGGCTCGTCGTCGATCGCAAAGCCGGCCGTGGCCGCCTATCAGGCGCCGGCAGGCAACCTGTCGAAGAGTGGGATGTCGAAGGGCAAGAAGGCGATGATTTACATCGGGTTGGCCGTGGGTTTCGCGGCCAGCGCGTGGGTCATCGACCACCACGTGCTCGACGTGACACCGTCCAGCCTCGGCACTCGCCAGGACTGAGAGCGCTCGTTTCGGTTCAGCCCCGTCAACGCGGCTCGGCGTTGATGGGGTTGTTTCTTGTACGTTGTCCGCCTGCCCTGCCAGCCAGAAACCGAAACGGTGCCCGCCTTGCCTGCCCTTCTACGGAATACCGAACGTCAGACGAATACTTACACTCAAATGTTTCCGACTGCGACAATTTGCGACAAGTTTGTCTAATACAAACGTGTTACAAAGTTCGCCGCACTGTAATCAGGTATGTCTCCGCATGAGGCCTGTCTGGTCTGCAGCTCGACAGTGATATTCCGGTTGGACCGAACGTCATCGGTGGAGGGGTCAGTGAAATATTCGAGAGAGCGATGGTCGAAGGCGTGGGCTTTCGGCTTCGCAGTGCTGTGTTACCTGTCGCTCGGGTCATCTGCCTGGGCGCAGCAAGCCAGCGGTATCGCTGGTGTGGTTCGCGACACGTCCGGTCTGGCAATGCCCGGCGTGACGGTCGAAGCGGCGAGTCCTGTGCTGATCGAAAAGGTCAGAACCGTGACCACCGACGGTGAAGGACGCTACAACATCGTCGACCTTCGACCCGGGACCTACACGGTCACCTTTACCCTGACCGGGTTCTCGACCGTCAAGCGTGACGGCATCGTCCTCGGCTCAGGATTCACGGCCTCGGTCAACATCTCGATGCAGGTCGGCTCGCTCGAAGAAACCATCACGGTGAGCGGTGCCGCTCCGGTGGTCGACACGTCGAGCATGCGCAAGCAGGAGACGCTGAATACCAGCGAACTCGAAGCGCTGCCGAGCGGCAGCGTCGGCCTCCAGACGCTCGCGTATGTCACACCCGGCTTTGCGGCAACGCAAGCGGACGTCGGCGGCACGCGCGACACGTGGTCGGCGCAGGGCAACTACACCTTCTACCACGGCAAAACTGGCACGCGCGCCAACTTCGACGGCTTCCGCAATCAGTACTTCATTGGCGCGGCGTCAGGTGTGGGCTACATCACCGACCAGGGCAACATTCAGGAACTGCAGCTCGAGACGAGCGGCATGGGCGCCGAGGCCGGATCGGGCAGCACGTCGCTGAATGCGATTCCGAAGAGCGGTAGCAACACGTTTGCCGGCGGTCTGGACGGCTTCTTCTCGAACGGTTCGATGCAGGGCGCGAACGTCCGCTCGAACCTGAATGATTGGGCCCTTGGGAACGCGACGCTGCTCGCCACCGCGGGCATCAACTCGGCCTCGAAGGTCGACAAGATCTATCGGTTGGGCGCGCAGTTCGGCGGGCCGATCAAGCAGGACAAGATTTGGTTCTTCACGGCGTTGGGGCGTTGGGGCTCCACCGTGCAGCAGCCGAGCGCGTTCTACAACCCGCTGCAGGGTAGGGCGCAGGCCGCCAATCCCGGCTACGGCTTGGCGAAGGGTGTGGTCGGCATCACGCCGACCTTGTTCTACCCAGGCCAGCCTGGGAGCCCGTACGCGAGCATCCCCTACACCGACGCCTCGTTCGGTACCCCAGAAGCGGCGTCGAGCTTCGACTGGTACCGCAACAACGCCGGTCGAGTCACCACGCAGATCACGCCCAGGAATCGTGTCAACATCTACGCGGACCTTCAGAAGTCCTGCCGCTGCACGACGGGCCCCTTCACCGGCGCGAACGCCATCGAGTCAGAACGCGGCTGGGACTGGTTCCCATCCGGCGTTGTGCAGGGCACGTGGACCGCGCCGCTCACCAGCCGCTTGCTGCTGGAAGCTGGCGCGTCATGGCAGACGGCCAACTGGGTGAACTTCGCAGAAAAAGGCGTCACGCAGAACGACCGCTCAATCACCGAAACCGCCACCGCCTACACCTACGGTGCCACCTCGCTCTTGACCGCTCCGAAAGCACGCACGGGTCGTAGCGCCGAGCGGTTCACCCTGTCCTACGTCACCGGCACGCACAACGTGAAGGTCGGCGTGACGGACGAACAGGCGTTCAACGACGAGTCGCGCAGCCGCAACAACGTGGTCGACGGGTTGAACTACGACTTCCTCAATGGCCGGCCGATTCGTATTCAGTACTACGGTCTGCCGTTCCTGCAGCAGGAACGCCAGAACATGGAACTGGGCGTCTTCGCGCAGGACGCGTGGAAGATCAAGCGCATCACGCTGAACCTCGGCCTGCGGTGGGACCGCATCAGCATGGGCTTCCCGGATGCAAGCCTGCCCGCGGGGCTGTTCGTGCCCGCCCGTCAGGTCACCAAGATTAGCGGCGTGCCTCTCTGGAACGACATCAACCCGCGCGCCGGTGTCGCGTGGGACGTGCTCGGCAATGGCCGCACGGCCGTGAAGTTCTCGGTGGGCCGCTATAACCAGTTGAGCCGGTCGGACATGACACGTCGTTTCCATCCGTTCAGCTCGTCGGTCAACTCGGCGTTCCGCGCGTGGACTGACACGAACGGCAACTACACGCCCGACTGCGACGTGCAGAACTTCAACGCGCAAGACCTGAGCGGGAGCGGCGGGGACGTGTGCGGCGTCATCAGCAATGTGAACTTCGGCAAGTTCATCCCCTCGTCCACGACCTTCGACCAGGATGTGCTGTCGGCCAATCGCGATTTCCTGTGGGACATCAACACGGATTTCCAGCATGAAATCACGCACGGGTTGTCGGTGAACTTCTCGTACAACCACAACTGGGATGGCAACTTCACCACGGTGCAGCGCATCGTCAACGGCGTCCCTCTTGGGCCGGAGGCCTACGACGAGTTCTGTATTACGGTGCCGAACGACTCGCGGCTGGACACCTCGGGCCAGCAGCGTTGCGGCTTCTACGACATCAAGCCCGCGCTCTTCGGCCTGGGCACGATCAACGTCCTGAACGCCAAGCAATATGTCGGCAAGAACGGCAACACGCAGCTGCCGTACCGCCGCTGGGACGGCATCACGCTCGGCATGGACGGCAGGCTGCCGTACAACATCAAGGTGGGCGGCGGCATCGACACCGGCAGGAACGTCGATGACCACTGCTTCACGGTCGACATTCCGAACCAGCCGAAGGACATCAACGCCTCGGGCGGCGCCACGCTCACGTGGGCCGGCTTCAACTCCACTGGCTCTGGCGCCTGCCATGTCGTGACGTCATGGGCGAACACCTTGGACTTCCGCTTCAATGGCAGCATCCCGATCAAGGGCGGCTTTACTGGCAGCTTCATCTATCGCAACACTCCCGGTGCGACGCTGAATGCGGCCCTGACGGTGGCGGGCACGAGCGTGATTCCGGGCACGACCACGCCGGTCATCACGTTCAAGAACGGTCGTGCGGCCTCCACGCTGACCACCGCGCAGTCGGTGAACCTCATCACGCCGAACTCGCTGTTCGGACCGCGGTTCAGCCAGCTCGACCTGTCGGTCAACAAGATGTTGGACATCGGCTGGGGCAAGCTGCGTCTCGCGTTCGACCTCTACAACGCGCTGAACGACAACTCGGTCCAGAACGTGACGACGGCCTACGCGCTGACCGGCAACCGCTGGCAGCGGGCGACCACGTTCCTCGATCCGCGGCTGGCGCGCGTCACCGCCTCGATCCAGTTCTAGAAGGCGGCTCCCGGGAGGCGGGCTTGCCTCCCGGGACCGCGTTCGAACGGCGATGTTTCGCGGCCGGCTGACCGCCGGCTGCCCTCAGAATCTGTCAGGAGAAGTTGCATGAACCGGTTGCTGGTGTTTGCCCTGGTTGCGTCGGTGAGCCAGGCCTCGGTTGCGTTTGCTGGGGAGTCCATCCTCACGTCGGGAACGCGTCACGCTCAAGAGTTGGTCGTGTCTGGCCAGGTGCCCGCGCCCACCGCCGTAGACGCCGCGTCCGTGGTGAAGCCTGCCGTATCGGCCTATCAGGCGCCGGCCGGCAACCTGTCGAAGAGCGGGATGTCCAAGGGCAAGAAGGCGATGATCTACATCGGCCTGGCGGTGGGTTTCGCGGCCAGCGCATGGGTCATCGACCACCATGTGCTCGACGTGACGCCGTCCAGCCTCGGCACCCGGCAGGACTAGCGCTAGGGCCCAAGCACTAGGAACCCCTTCAGCCCCATCACGCTCCGTAGTGGCGCGTGATGGGGCTTTTTCTTTAAGCTGACGTGTGCCTTCCAGCAGATCAGGACCCTGGACCTTGCCGACCCGCCTCGGCGCGCTGGCGGCTCTCCTGTCGACGCTCGCCTGCAACGCGTCCACTGGGCCAGTCAGGCCCACGCGCGACACACGTGAGCGTGCCTATGCGTCGAACAACGTCGGCGTGGCGCTGCTCGAACAGCTCAATTACCCTGATGCAGCGGTCGCCTTCCGAAACGCCCTCGCGATCGATCCAACACTCGCCGTCGGCCGGCTGAATCTGGGACTGGCCCTGCTGTATCAGCAGGACCTCGACGGCGCCGCTCGCGAAGTGACCGAGGCGGCGACACGGATGCCGAGTGCGCCGGAGCCCGCTTACGTGCTCGGCCTGATCGCCAGGGCCCAGAATCGCAACGACGCCGCACGTGGCTTCTTCGAGCAGGTGCGCCGCGTCGATGCGCGCGATGTCGGCACGAGCATCAACATTGCCCAGATCGCGCTCGAAGATCGCCGCTACGACGATGCGATTGCGGCGCTACGCCCGACCGTGGCAAGCGAGCCCTATCACATCACGGCGGCGTACGTGCTCGGGTTGGCGCTCACGCGGGCAGGACAAACCACCGAAGGACAGAGGCTGCTCCAACGCGCGCAGGGACTTCGCGGCGCGAGCTATGCCGTGACCTTCGGTACCGGCTACCTCGAACAGGGACGGTACGCTGAGGCCGTGGCGTCGAGCGGACTCGAGCCGGATCTGGTCGATGCCAGCGCAACCCCAAAGTTCACCGTGTCGTCGATTGCCACGGGCACTGCGGTTCCGGTGTCACCGGTCGGCCGTCGCTTCTCTCGGACCGACCTGAACGATGCGCGGGCGCTGGTCACTGGCCTGGGCGGTGGGCAAGCGCTCATCGACGTTGACGGCAGTGGCCAACTCGCCTTGGTTGTGGCGTCGGGCCCGGGGCAGCGCCTCTATCGACAGACCGCGGACGGGTGGACGGATGCGACACGCGGGTCCGGGCTGGACTCGGCGCAGCTCGGCTCGACAGCCGTTGGTGTAGTGACTGCCGACGTCGACAACAACGGTGCGGCGGATGTGTTCGTCCTGCGCTACGGCACAAGCAGCCTGTACAGAAACGACGGCAAGGGACACTTTGCCGACGTCACGAAGCAGTCCGGCATTCCTTCCTACGCGTCGCTCCCGAGCACCGCCGCCTTCGTTGATCTGGATCACGACGGTGATGTCGATCTCGTCATTGGCGGAGCAGCCGATCTGGAGGCCACGCGACGGCAGACAGGGCGCGATTGGGCGTTTCCGGCGGAGTTCGCGCGTGCGCCGCTGCTCGTGTTGCGCAACGACGGCAAGGGTCACTTCACGGACATCACGCAGACGACAAAGCTCGACCTTCGTGCGCATGTTCTGGCCCTCGTGCCTACGGACTTCGACAATCACCGCGACGTCGATCTCCTGGTGGTCACGAGTGACACGCCGCCCCTGTTGTTCAGCAACCAGCGCGATGGAACCTTCAAAGACGTCGCTGAACCGGTGGGGCTCGTTCGTGGCCCGGGCACGTCTGGCGGGGTGACGGCTGTCGCGGTCGGCGATGTCAATCGCGACGATACGCCCGACTTCTTCTTCTCGCACGTCGGCGGCGCAGAACTGCTGCTCAGTGACGGTCATGGCCGCTACAGTCCGGCGCCGGCGGACGATCGCCTGCGCGCTGCAACCGCCGCGCAGTTTGTCGACTACGACAACGATGGCTTGCTCGACCTCGTGGCCTTGACGCCAGGAGGTCTGGCCGTCTCACGAAACGTCGGAAGCAGTTGGGTGGATGTCACCGCGTCAGCTACGAGTGGCATTCCAGCAGATGCGGCCGCCGCTCGTGCCCTCTCCATTGCGGACACCGACGGCGACGGAACCCCCGACCTGGTGGTTACGGTTGGCGGTGCCGCGTGGCGGTTTCAGAACAGCGGAGACCGTCGGAATCGCTCGCTCCGCGTGCGTTTGCGAGGCCGCGTGACCAACCGCACCGGAGTCGGCGCGAAGGTGCAGGTGCGCGCCGGCGGGCTTACCGAGCGCTTCGAGACGAGCGCGACATTCCCGGCGGTTTCACCGTCCGACATCGTGTTTGGTCTCGGCGCCCGGGCGGGCGCCGAGGTTGCGCGCGTGCTATGGCCGTCGGGCATCGTGCAGGCCGAGATCGCCCCGACAACGCCAGCGCCCGCGGCGGGCGCATCGACGACAGCAGAAGCGTCGCCAGCCACCCTGCCGTCGCCGTTCCTGATTGAAGAGCTCGATCGCAAGCCATCGTCGTGTCCATTCCTCTTCACGTGGAATGGTGAGCGCTTCGAGTTCGTCACCGATTTCCTCGGCGGTGGCGAAATGGGTTACTGGGAAGGACCTGGCGTCTACAACCATCCGGATCCTGTCGAGTACGTACGCATCCGCGACGATCAGCTGAAGGCGGTGGATGGTCGGCTTCGTCTTCGCGTGACGAACGAACTCGAGGAAGTGCTGTTCCTTGATCGGCTGCGGTTGACGACCATTGCTCATCCCGCTGACGTGCAGGTGTTTCCCAACGAAGGGATGACCGTCGAGCCAAAACCCTACCGTCTGCATGCTGTGCGTCGTTTGCATGCGCCCGCGCGTGTGACCGACGAGCACGGCCATGACGTGACGATGCGAGTCGTGGACCTCGACCGGCAGTATCCCGACGACTTCGCGCTCGAATCCGTTCGTGGTTATGCGGCGCCTCATGCGCTGACCATCGAATTGGGTGACACCGCTCACGCGCAGACCCTGCTGCTCACTGGGTGGACCGACTACGCCTTCTCGAGCGACAACGTGGCTGCACATCAGAGGGGCTTGAAGTCTCAGGAACCTGCTCTGGAAGTACGCACCAGCGACGGCCGCTGGCGTCCGCTCGATGTGGCGATTGGTATCCCTGTTGGTCGGCCGCAGACCATCCCCATCGACTTGAGCGGTCGGCTAAGAGCCGGCGAACACCTCCTGCGGCTGACGACGAGCATGCGAATTTACTGGGACCAGATTCAGGTGGGCGAGACGATGACACCGGACGGTTTCACGTCGACCACTGCCGATCCCCGGTCCGCCGCACTTCGTGCCCGAGGGTTCTCGGCGGAGGTCCGCCCCGACGGCGAAGATCCTCCGGGCTACGACTACAGCCAGGTGTCTACGGCGTCGCCATGGAAAGTCTTCGCGGGCGAGTACACGCGCGAAGGTGATGTGTTGTCGCTGTTGGTCCAGACCGACGATCAGTTCGTCATCGCGAGGACTGGCGACGAGGTGGCGCTCGAGTTCGACGCGACACCGGGCGCACTGCCGAGCGGTTGGACGCGCACCTACTTGCTGCAGGGTGATGGATTCAGCAAGGAGATGGACATCAATTCTGCGAGTCCAGACACTGTAGACCCGCTGCCGTTCCACGCGATGAGCAGTTACCCTTACCCTGCTGGAGAACGTTATCCAGAGACACCCGAACACCGCGCCTACCGCGAACAATTCAATACGCGTCGCGTCGTGCGGTCGATCCCGTCACTGCAGCTGGAACGACCTGCACCACGCGAGACGTCTGATCGCACCAGGCGTGAGTCAAAATGAGCGGCCACATCCGCTACGCGGCCGCCGCGTGCCAGACGGATCTGCCGAATCCATCCAATAGAGCCGGCATGTGTGCCAGCACCGATCGCATCGTCGACATGGTGGATGCCGCGGTCGCTGGAAGCGCTCCGTTCTTGCCGGTGCGCCTGGTGGTTTTTCCCGAGTTTGCGCATGCCGCGCCCGTGTACGCGTCGGTCAGCGATCTGCGGAAGCATCTGACGGTACCAATTCCCAACGAGCATACCGAGCGGCTTGCCGCCAAGGCGCGCGAACACCAGATTTACATCCAGAGCGGCTCGATGCTCGAAGAGGACCCCACCTATCCAGGCGCGGTCTTCAACACGACGTGCCTTATCGGACCCGAGGGCATTCTCTACAAGTACCGGAAGGTGAACACGTGGATTCCCTTCGAGGTGCACACCAGTCCGCATGACATTCCGGATTACGCCGAGCCGATGTTTCCGGTGGCTGATACGCCGATTGGCCGGATCGGCTGCGCCATCTGCTACGACTGGCTCTTTCCGGAGGCCATTCGTCAGTTGGCTGCCAACGGTGCCGAGGTGCTTGTGCGAGTGTCCGCGTACATGGACCCCTGGGGCGCCACCGAACCCATGAACTGGTGGACGCTCGTGAATCGAACGCGCGCCATCGAGAACATGGCGTACGTGGTTGCGGCAAACCAGGGCGCGAGTCTCGCGCACTACCCGCCGTACTCGTGGCCCGGCGGTTCACAGGTCGTCGATTTCGATGGTCGCCTCGTGGCGGACGCATCGCCGGGGCCCGGCGAGAGAATTGTCGTCGCACCGATCGACATCTCGTCGCTTCGGCACGAGCGGGCGTCACGCGTCGGCCACCACACGCTCGCGCACTTGCGCACCGAGGCCTATCCCGTCTTTCGGGAGTCCGGGTATCAGCCTCGCGTTGACCCCACGGCAGCCCTCTCGTACGAAGAGAACGTAACGCGCATCAACGAGGCGAAGCG